>CAZCJI010000099.1:0-9140 GCA_964498625.1 uncultured Rhizobium sp. | reverse complement strand
GCTCCTCTTACCACTATGAGCAACCCCATGTCCGTCGACAAGGACACCGTGCGACGCATCGCGAAACTGGCCCGTATTGCCTTAGACGAAGGGCGCGTGGAGCCCATGACGCAAGAGCTGAACGGGATCATGAATTGGGCGCAGCAGCTCAATGAGGTGGACGTCACCGGTGTGATGCCGATGACCAGCGTGGTCGCGCAGAAGCTCAAGATGCGCGATGACATCGTGACCGAAGGCGGTAACGCGGACGCGCTTATGACCAATGCGCCGGGTGGCGAGGATCACTTTTTCGTCGTTCCGAAAGTGGTGGAGTAGGCGATGACGTCTCCCACCGACTTCACCCTGGCAGACGCGCGCGATGCCGTACGCGCAAAGAAGATTTCGTCTGTTGAACTCACGAAAGCGTTCATCGGCGCGGTCGAGGCAGCGCGCCCGCTCAACGCCTTCGTAACCGAGACACCCGAGCGCGCGCTCGATATGGCCGCATCGTCGGACGCGCGTATTGCAAAGGACGAGGCACGCGCGCTCGAAGGGCTCCCACTTGCCATCAAGGACCTGTTCTGCACCAAAGGCGTTCGAACGACGGCAGGCAGCAACATCCTGTCGAATTTTGTGCCGCCCTATGAATCAACCGTGACGCAGAACCTGTGGGACGCAGGCGCGCTGATGCTGGGCAAGACAAACATGGATGAGTTCGCGATGGGTTCGTCGAACGAGACCAGCAACTTCGGTCCGGTGTTCAGCCCATGGCGTTCGCGCAGTTCAAACGCGAACCTCGTCCCCGGCGGCTCGTCGGGTGGATCGGCCGCCGCAGTTTCGGCGAACATCTGCCTTGCTGCGACGGGCACCGATACCGGCGGCTCCATTCGCCAGCCTGCGGCAGTTGCCGGCATCGTCGGGCTTAAGCCGACATACGGCCGCTGCTCGCGCTACGGCATCGTCGCATTTGCTTCGTCGCTCGATCAGGCGGGACCGATGACCAAGACGGTGCGCGATGCTGCGATCCTGATGCGCGCGATGGCGAGCGTTGATCCTAAAGACTCCACCAGCGTCGATGTGCCGGTGCCAGATTACGAGGCGGCATTAGAATCCGGCGTGAAGGGCCTCCGCGTGGGTATTCCGAAAGAATACCGTATTGACGGCATGTCGCAGGAAATCGATGCGCTCTGGTCCAAGGGCATGGAGTGGCTGAAGGCGCAGGGGGCCGAGATCGTCGATGTATCGCTGCCGCATACGAAATACGCGCTGCCCACTTATTATATTGTTGCGCCAGCGGAGGCGTCTTCGAACCTCGCCCGCTATGACGGTGTGCGCTTCGGCCATCGCGCCGCTGGTGCTCACGACATCATGGATCTCTATGAGAAGAGCCGAGCCGAAGGGTTTGGCGCGGAGGTTCAGCGCCGTATTCTGATCGGCACCTACGTGCTGTCGTCGGGTTACTACGATGCCTACTATATCCGCGCCCAGAAGGCGCGTACCTTGATCGCGCAAGACTTCACCGAAGCCTACAAGAAGTGTGATGTCTTGCTGACGCCAGCGACGCCGGGGCCCGCATTCGCTGTCGGCGCCAAAACGGCGGATCCGGTCGCGATGTATCTCAACGATGTGTTCACGGTCACAGTGAACCTCGCCGGCCTTCCGGCCATCGCGGTGCCTGCCGGTCTCACGGCGGATGGCCTGCCGCTCGGACTTCAGGTCATCGGCAAGGCGTTTGACGAGGAGACCGTGCTTCGTACGGGCCGCGCCATCGAGATCGCGGCGAACTTCGATGCCAAACCGGCAAATTGGTGGAGGGCGACATGAGCGAGCGCTCCCCGAGGGTAATCAAAGGCAGCACAGGCGACTGGGACATTGTCATCGGCATGGAGGTCCATGCCCAGGTGCTCTCGAATGCCAAACTGTTCTCCGGTGCCTCGACCGAGTTCGGTGCGGAGCCGAACAGCCAGGTCAGTTTCATCGATGCCGGGATGCCGGGCATGCTGCCGGTCATCAACCGCAAATGCGTGGAGCAGGCGGTGCGCACCGGTCTGGGCCTGAAGGCGAAGATCAATCTTCGCAGTGTCTTCGACCGCAAGAACTATTTCTATCCCGATCTGCCCGCCGGCTATCAGATCAGCCAGTACAAGGATCCGATCGTGGGCGAGGGCGAGATCATCCTCGACATGCCGAACGGCGCGACCCTTTCCGTCGGCATCGAGCGCCTGCACCTGGAACAGGACGCGGGTAAGAGCCTGCACGACCAGCATCCCGAAAATTCTTACATCGACCTCAATCGCGCCGGCACCGCGCTGATGGAGATCGTCTCCAAACCGCACATGCGCTCGTCGGAGGAGGCGGCCGCGTTCCTCCGCAAGCTGCGCGCCATCGTGCGCTATCTTGGCACCTGCGACGGCAATATGGATGAAGGCTCGATGCGCGCTGACGTCAACGTCTCGGTCTGCCGCGCCGGCCAGTATGACAAGTTCCGCGCCGATGGCGACTTCAAGCATCTCGGTACGCGTTGCGAGATCAAGAACGTCAACTCGATGCGTTTCGTGCAGATGGCGGTGGACTATGAAGCCCGCCGTCAGGTGGACGTCATCGAAGGCGGCGGCACTATCGAGCAGGAGACGCGCCGCTACGATAGCAAGCTGAACGAGACGCGTTCGATGCGCTCCAAGGAAGAGGCGCACGACTACCGTTATTTCCCCGACCCCGATCTTCTGCCGCTGGTTCTGGAAGATGCATGGGTAAAGGAAATCGCGTCCACGCTGCCGGAACTGCCCGACGAGAAGAAGGCGCGCTTCGTAAAACTCGGACTTTCACCCTACGACGCCTCGGTTCTGGTCGCGGAACGCGAAACCGCGGACTATTTCGAGGCGATGCTGGCCGATGGGGCTGAGGCCAAGGGCGCGGCGAACTGGTTGAACAACGAATATTTCGGCCGACTCAACAAGGCGAGCCTCGTGCTTTCGTCCGGACCGGTTTCTCCGCAGGCGAACAGCGCCATCGTGCAGATGATTTCCGCCAATATGATCTCCGGAAAGATCGCCAAGGATCTGATGGATATCCTGTGGAGCGAAGGCGGCGACCCGCGTGCGATCGTGGAAGCGCGCGGCATGAAGCAGGTCACCGATACAAGCGCGATCGAGATGGTGGTCGATGCCGTGATCGCTGCGAACCCCGACAAGGTCGAAGAGGTGAAAGCGAAACCGAAACTCGCCGCATGGTTTGTCGGTCAGGTGATGAAACAGAGCGGCGGAAAAGCGAATCCGCAGGCCGTGAATGCGATCCTGAAAGTGCGACTCAATCTGCCCGATGAGGGGTGATTCGCGCATTCGCAGGAATTTCATGCCAGCGCAAGCGAAATCGGCGGAATTCAATCCGTATACAGACGGTATCGTTTAGTTCAATAAAATAAGGCTTATTCGCACATCGCGAAAAGCGCGCCTGTCGCCAAATATAGGGGTGTATTGCAATATTTCGCGCAACCCACTCATATTGTTTGCGTTTTGGGGGATGCGATTCGCAGGACCCGAACAAACGTTAGAGGAGTCGTTACACATGCCAATTACAGCGAAGAAGAAGAAAGCCAAGAAGGCCCCTGCAAAGAAGAAGGCCAAGAAGGCGAAGCGCAAGAAGAAATAAGGCTGCGTTGATCCAATCAACGTAGTTGTCACGGTTCTCCCGTTTCCAACGTAGGAGCAACCAGTGAACAAGGCGATGGCCGTGACGCTCTGAATGGGTGTCGCGGCCAAGCCGTTTCTGGCATATAGGCGGCAGACAGAATCCGGAGGCCGCCATGGCAAAAGCCAAGAACAAGTCCAGGAAGATCGCGCCGAAGTCGAAAGCGGCCGCCAAGCCAGCCAAAAAAAGAGTTGCTGCCCGCAAATCGGCTCCGGTACCGTCCAAAAAAGCCCGGAAACAGATCGAGCTTTATTACTGGCCGACGCCGAATGGCTGGAAAATCAGCATCATGCTGGAGGAGTGCGGGCTCCCCTACGTCATGGTGCCGGTGAACATCGGCAAGGGCGAGCAATTTGAGCCGGAATTCCTCGCGATCTCACCCAACAACAGGATGCCGGCGGTCGTCGATCCGGATGGGCCCGGCGGAAAGCCGATCTCGATCTTCGAATCCGGCGCGATCCTTCAATATCTCGGCCGCAAGACGGGAAAGTTCTATCCGAAGGATGAGCGCAGGCGTGTCGCCGTGGACGAGTGGCTGTTCTGGCAAATGGCGGGGCTTGGGCCGATGACCGGTCAGGCCAACCATTTTCTGAACTACGCCAAGGAAGGTAGTGACTACGCGCGCAAACGCTACACGGACGAAGTTCACCGTCTCCTGGGGGTGATGAACAAACGGCTTACCGACAATGAATATCTCGCCGGCGATTATTCCATCGCCGACATGGCATGCTGGGGCTGGGTGGTCGGCGCGTCGCGCATGGTCGAAATGGGGATGGAGTTTCCCCATGTGAAAGTCTGGCGCGACAATATCGGCAAGCGTCCCGCGGTCGAGAAGGGATTTGCGCTCGGCCGCGAACTTCGCGAGGCGCAGAATGCCGACCCGAAAGCGCAGGAAGAGGCGCGAAAAATCCTGTTCGGTCAGCGCGCGCGGCCTTAGCTCAGAATGAACGCGGGTTAACCGTTCATGAATATCAAGGCTAAAGCGCGTTAACCGCCCCTTAGCTTATCCCGTCTCACGATCCGTCTCGCGGAAGATATTTCCGCGTGTGAAGAGGGAAGGGGTTTGCGATGGCGTGCATTGATGTCGATGCGCTGGCGCAATATGAGAGCGACGCCAAGCAGGGGCGCGCAGATGCGCTCTACAATCTTGGTCTCGCCTATTCGACCGGTCAGGGTGTGGGTGTGGATTTCATCGCCGCGCACAAATGGTTCAACCTCGCCGCGGTTCGCGGTGTGGAAGAGGCCAAGCGCTGGCGCGCGCAGATTTCCGCCGAGATGAACGGCTCGCAGATCGCAGAGGCGCAACGCCTGGCGCGCGAGTGGCTCAGCATCTTCCGCCAGTAGACTTCAACGCGCCGCGCTGTTGGGTTTCGGCTGCGGCACCGGAAGCTCCACAGGGGCCTCCTGCGGCGGCGTATAGTCGATGGCTTTCGCCTGTGGCGCGTTCGGCGCGTACAGATCGCTCAATATCCGCAAAGGTTGGTCGCGGCCGGCGAGGCGATTGCGATAGACCTGCGTATTCTCCAGAACCCGCATCAGGTAATTTCGCGTCTCGTTGAACGGGATGAGTTCGATCCAGTCAACCGGATCGGTCACCGCGCTACGTGGGTCGCCGTTGCTCGTGATCCACTTCTTTGCGTTGGTCGGTCCGGCATTGTAAGCGGCCATCGAGAGCGTCAGGGATCCCCCCCAGTTGCCGATATAGCTGCCGAACTCGGCCATGCCGAGCTGCATGTTGTAGGTCGTGTCGCTGAGAAGATCGTTGGGCCGATATGCCAACCCGGCCAGGTCGGCGTCGTGCTTTGCACCGCCCGGCATGACCTGCATCAATCCGCGCGCGCCGGGGCCGCTGACAGAGGCCGGATCGAATTCCGTCTCCTGCCGGATCAGACCCAGCACCATGGCGGGCTCCGGTCCGTTGCCCGGGCCGTGATAGGCGGGGACGGAAACCATCGGATGGGTGAACTGCAGATACAGATAGCCGTTGTAGCTCGCCTGCTTGGCCACGCGGACACCAACCTCGCGGAAGCCGAGATCGACCATCGCCTGCGCCAGCACGGCCGAATGTTTCGCGTCGGGATGAATATCCTCGTAGTGCAGGGCGAACGTTCTGAGCAGGCTCACCTGCCCGAGATCGGCCAGAACTTTCATCACATGGGAGAGTTCGTCTGCGTCGAACTCCGCTTTATCGGTTACAGTGTCGAGCGGCGTTTCGACGATATGCAAAATCGGATTGGCTTCGATCTTCGCGAGCCCCAGCTGCCCATAGAATGTCGTGGCTGCCTTTGAGGCCAGGCGATACTGCTCCCAGGCGTTGGCGAGATTGCCCTCGGCCTCATACGTGCGGCCTTCCCAATAATGCGCGCGCGCGAGGCTGATCGGGCGGGAGACGCCGGCTTCCAGCTTCTGGAAATGAATCTTAGCGGTTTTTGGTTCTTTCAGAAAGCGCAGCGCCACCCAGCCCGCCATGAACTCGCATTCCGAAAATTCATCGCCGCCGGTGCCGAGATTGGTGTTATTCAGGAGCTGATAGGCGGTGCGGTAGTTTCCATCCTTCAGCGCCTCGCGGACGATGATGTTGGTCTCGATCCACAATTTCGCGGGATGCGCCTTTTCTAGAGTGCCGCTCGCAAGCGCGCGCAAAAGCAGCGCCTCCGCGCGGTTGTTGTCGTTGGCGCGGCGGGCTGTGCGCGCGCGATCGAACAGCAGATCGGGATCGGCGCCGAGATCGGCGGGCAGGCTCGCCGCCATGGCTTCGCCGGCCGCCGGGTTGGAACGCAGCAACAGTCGCGCCTGCGCAATCTGCTGCGCGGTGTCCGTCACGCGCGCGAGTTCGCGGCGTGCGCCGCCGACATCGTCGCGCCAGAGCAAATTGCTGAGCCGCTGCCTGTCCGCCTCTGGTGTCAGGTAAGCGCCGTCCTTCTGGACGATTGCCAATTCGTCCGCGGGCTCGAAGCTCCAGTTGATCCAGGCGCTGCGGATCGTGTCGCGGCCTTCCGCCGCCCGGCCCGCCGCGATCATCGCTTCGCCCAGCCTGACTTTGCCGATGCCGCTGGCCGGCGCGCGCGATCCAAACCACACGATCACCTGTTCCGGCGTCAGATTGAAATCGAGGACTTTCTCGGCGCGGGCATAGAGCGTGTCGCGCCCGGGCCAATCGGGATTGGCTTTCAGGAAGGAATTAATTTCGTCGAAGGCAGCGCCGCTGTTCTTGTCGAGCAGATAGCGCCAGGTGACGAGCTTCCTGGCGGTACCATCGCGTCCCTGCGCGGCCAATCCGCGTGCCGCGGTCCAGTCGCCTCGATCTGCGGCGTCGAAGGCGCGGGAGAACAGGTCGCGGTCGACCGGATTGAGAACATGGATCAGCGCCGAATGCCGCTCCCCGCTGATCGAAACATTGTTGTCCGCGCCTTCGTAGTCCTGGATCGGCTGCATCATCACCACGGTGCCGTTCTGGACGAGGCCGTTCGGCAGCGTTGCCGGCTCGGCATAGACCATGGCGGCTCCGGCCAGGAGCGCTGCGACGACGACAAGAACTGGGGCGGATTTCATGGCGCGACGATCTTTTGCGGATTCGATCCGCGTTCAGACGAAGCGCGGGGTTCGACCTTAATGAGGGTCTGTGCCGCTCGCCACCGTTGCGTCAGCCGGCGCGTGCTTTTCGCTGTGGGCGTGGCACAAGTTCCCCACCGCAGTTCGGACAATGGCCCTCCATCGCGTCGGAACAGGTCGCGCAGAAGGTGCATTCGTAGCTGCAGATCCGGGCGTGATTGCTGTCCTGTGCCAGCGGCGTTTCGCAGCGCTCGCATTTCGACCGCATTTCGAGGGCCATACTTGCTCCTTTCGCCGCCGCGCCTGTAGTTTGGCGCACTATTTCCATGGAACTCGGTCATGTCATCCGCTCGCGAACGCATAAGAGGGTCGATCCCCGCGCTTATCACACCCTTCAGGGACGGGAAGGTGGATGAAGCCGCGTTCCGCAAGCTTGTGAACTGGCAGATCGAGCAGGGCAGCCATGGGCTGGTTCCCTGCGGCACGACCGGCGAATCGCCGACGCTCAGCCACGAAGAAGACATGCGCGTCGTCCAGATCTGCGTGGAGGAAGCGCGCGGCCGCGTGCCCGTGATCGCGGGCACCGGTTCCAATTCCACGTCCGAAGCGCTGATGCTGACCAGACACGCCAAGGCGGTCGGGGCCGATGCGGTGCTCTCGGTGACGGGTTACTACAACAAGCCGACACAGGAAGGCATCTACCGGCACTTCGCGACCATCGCCGAAGCGGTCGATATTCCGATCCTGCTCTACAATGTTCCCGGGCGCGCGATCGTGGACATCTCGGTTGAGACGATGGCGCGGTTGTCGAAGATCGCCAACATTGTCGGCGTGAAGGATGCAACCGCGAATTTGGCGCGGCCGTCGCGCGAGCGGCTGGCCTGCGGCAAGGAATGGCGGTTGATCTCCGGCGAGGATGCGACCGCGCTCGGCTACATGGCGCATGGCGGTCACGGTTGCATCTCGGTGACGGCAAACATCGCGCCCAAGATGTGCGCCGAATTCCAGGAAGCCTGCATGAGCGGCGACTACGCCTCCGCGCTGATGATGCAGGACGTGCTGATGCCGCTGCACGATGCGATGTTCGTGGAGACGAGCCCGGCGCCGGTGAAATATGCCGCTTCCCTGCTCGGGCTCTGCGCAGACGAGTTGCGCTCGCCGATGATCCCGGCGGCGGAAAAAAGCCGCGAGACGGTCAAGGCGGCGATGAAGTCCGCGGGGCTTCTCTAATTCATGGCGAAGAAGAAGGACGACGAAAACAAGGTCGTCGCCGACAACCGCAAAGCCCGCTTCTCCTATTCCATCGAGGACACGCTGGAAGCGGGGATCATGCTCTATGGCTCCGAGGTGAAGTCGCTGCGCAACGGGCGTTCGACCATCGCGGAGTCCTACGCCTATGCGAAGGATGGCGAGCTGTTCCTCGTCAATTCCTACATTCCCGAATACACGCAGGCGAGCCGCTTCAATCATGAGCCGCGCCGCCAGCGCAAGTTGCTGGTCCACAAGCGGGAAGCCAACAAGCTGGCCGCCGCGATCCAGCGTGAGGGCATGACCCTTGTGCCGTTGCGCCTGTACTTCAATCCCAAGGGTGTTGCCAAGATCGAGCTCGGCATCGCCAAGGGCAAGAAGCTCCACGACAAGCGCGAAACCGAAAAGAAACGCGACTGGCAACGCGACAAGGCGCGGCTGATGCGGAACAAGGGGTGATACTGAGTTTGTCTGAGAGGGGCGTAAATTGAAGCTGCTTGCGACGATAGCATCGCATCAAGCAATTCGGTTGCCAGCACTTACAGTCGCTGGCTTTGCGCTGCTTCTCGCCATGACAGGCTCATTTAACCGAGTAGATACTTGGTTCGAGGTTTTGTTCCTGACACTGTCGACAATCCTATACGGATTGGCAATGGATACGGCTCGCGTTCCAT
>CAZCJI010000098.1:0-9148 GCA_964498625.1 uncultured Rhizobium sp. | reverse complement strand
TGCACGTCGAGCACGAAGCGGCCGACCGGCATCGCCGAATAGCGGCAATAGTCCATCAGCTCATCCCAATTCGCATAGCGCAGCTTGGTCACGTCCCGGCGGAACGCTTCGAGCAACAGCATCGCGTGCTGTTCGCTCAGGCCGTATTCCTTCAGCACGCGGCGCAACGCGAATGCCTCGGGCGCGCTGTCGAGTTCGCCGAGCAGTGTGCGCTCCATCTCTTCGAGAAGGTGCAGTTTCTCTTCCGGCGTGGCGGTCGCGTGATCGGACACATCGTCGGCCGCGCGCGCAAAGCGATAGAACGCCAGGATCGGCGGGCGATGCGCGGGCTTGATCAGCCACGACGCGACAGGAAAGTTTTCGTCCTTGTGGCCCTTGCCGGATGCGAGGTTCGAAATTTGATCTGGCGCGCTCATGCCTTTCCCATCGCCTGTGCGCGTCCCTTCCACATGCCCCCGCGTCCGCGCCAATGCTGGATCGCGGAGTCGAGCGTGAACAATCCATAAAGCGCACCGATCAGCGGCATCGCAAGCCCGATCACCGGCGACAGGCGATAGAACCGCAGCATCGGCGCAAACGCGATCACCATCGCGGCCCAAGCGGCGATGCCTGAAAGTTGTGCGGCGCCATGCGTGAAGATCGCGACGAACGGTGCGGCGACATAGACAAGGATCATCCCGATCACTGTGCCAGCAAGCTGCAATGGCGAATAGCCAAGCTGCGCATAGGCAGATCGCGATACCATCTTGCGGATATCGCCCAAGCTGTAGGGCCGCACACTAACACTGCGGTCGGTGAGGCCCAGCCACACCGGCCCCTGCGCCTTCATCAGTTGCCCCATCGCGCAATCGTCGATGATCTCTCTCCTGATCGCATCGATGCCACCGGCGCGTTCCAACGCCTCACGTTTGATCAACATGCAGCCACCTGCCGCCGCGGCCGTCTTGTTCTTCGGATCGTTCACCCACGCGAACGGATAGAGCATGTCGAAGAAAAAGACGAAGGCCGGAATCAGCAACCGTTCGGCCGCGTTGCCGCAATGAAGCTTCGCCATCAGTGTTGTGAGCGCGAGCTTGCCTGCTTCCGCGCGCGCGACGAGTTTGGAGAGGTTGTTGTTGGTATGCGCGATGTCGGCATCGGTGAGCCAGAGGTAGTCCGCAGATCCCGCAGCGGTCACACCCTGTTTCACGGCCCAAAGCTTTCCAGTCCATCCTGCCGGGCGCGGCGCGCCGGTCATCACAGCAAGCCTGTCGCTGCCGAGGCCGCGCGCAATGGCGGCGGTGTCGTCGCAGCTTTGATCGTCAACGAGGATCACGCGAAACGGGCCTTTGTAGTCCTGCGCTACAAGGCTTCCGAGCGTGCGGGCGATCACATCGGCTTCGTCGCGCGCTGGTACGACCGCAACGACGCTGGGCCATGCTTCGGGTAGCGGCGCATCGCGGTCATCGCGCTCGCGTGTCATCCAGAACATGCCACGCCCAAGCAACAGATAGAGCCATGCCAGAAGCGGGACGAAGCCGAGAACCCAGATCATTTCAGGTAACCGGCCTGTTTGAACCAGGCGAGCGCGTCGTGCAGCGCTTCACGGTAGGGCTGCGCCTTGTATCCAAGCTCACGCTCCGCCTTCGCCGAGGAAAAGAACATGTGATATTTCGACATGTTCAGCGCGTCGATGGTGACGAATGGCTCTTTGCCCGTCAGCGATGCGAACGCCTCGGCGGCGTAGGCGATTGGATAAAGGGGGGCGCGCGGCAGATTGATGCGCGGCGGTTTGCGGTTCGACAGTTCGGCGATCTGGCCAAGCATCTCCGCCAGGGTCGCATCCTGCCCGCCGAGAATATAGCGCTCGCCGATCTTGCCCTTGTCGAGCGCGAGCAGGTGGCCATCAGCCACGTCATCGACATGCGCGAGGTTCAATCCGGTATCGACATAGGCCGGCATGCGTCCGGTGGCGGCTTCGACCAGAATGCGCCCCGTCGGCGTCGGCTTCACGTCGCGCGGCCCGATAGGGGTGGACGGGCTCACGATGGTTGCGGGCAAGGTGCGCTCCGCGATCATCGCTTCGACCAGGCGTTCGGCCACGACCTTGCTGCGTTTGTAGGCGCCGATGGCGGTCTGTTCATCGTGGCGCGAGTCTTCGCCGACGGATTGTCCGGCGATCGGTTTCAGGGTCGCGACGCTGGAGGTGTAGACGACCTTTTCCACGCTTTCGGCAAGTGCCGCTTCCATCGCATTGCGCGTGCCTTCGCGGTTGTTGCGGACAATCTCTTCCGGATCGCGCGCCCACAGGCGGTAGTCCGCTGCGACGTGGAACAGATAGCGCGCGCCCTGCATCGCGCGGCGCATGGAAGCGGCGTCCATCATGTCGCCTTCCACCGGCTCGGCATCGAGACCGGCGAGATTGGTCTTCGGGCTCGACTTGCGCATCAGCACGCGCACACGATAGCCACGCTCGGCCAATTTGCGCGCAACGGCCGAGCCGACGAAGCCGGAGGCCCCGGTGACGAGAACGCTGTCGCTCATGCGTCCGGCGCCGCGAGCGCGCGGCGTCCTTCCATGCCCTGCCACGCAAGCAGCACAGGTATACCGATGACGATCTCCCGCGCGCGTTTCAGCAGCGAGATGGCGAGCCCCATTTCGGCGGGCAATCCAAAAAGCGGCAGTAGCAGCGCATAGCCCGCCTCCTGCACGCCCAGCGCGCCGGGCACGACAACGGCGGCGCTGCGCAAGGCGCAGAGGATACTTTCGATGGCGATGGCGCCGGCGATGTCGATGTTGCCGCCGATCAAGCGGATCGCGAGCCAGGTCGCGATACCGCTGGCGATCCAGCCGATCAGATGAATGAACGATGAGGCCGCGAGCCGCGGGGGGCTTTCATAAAGCGCCTCAAGCTCGCGGCCGAACGCCTGTGTGTGTTGCTCCGCGGCGGGCAGCAGGCGCGCGGCCAAAGATGTCGCGAGGCTAACACCGCGCCGCTGCAAGACGATGAACGCGATGCTGCCTGCGATCACGAACGCGATCCCAGCCAAGGTCGCGGCCGGCAATCCGCCCGCGTGGATTCCAAAACGCGCGGCGAAGATCGCGATGCCGAGCACGATGAACGCGATCTGCGCCATCATCTCGGTCGTGAGATCGACGGTCGAGGACGCGAACGCTGCTGGCGTCGATGTGCCGTTCAGCACAAGCGTCCGTGCGCCGATCAGGATGCCGCCGAATTGCGAGAACGGCAGAACTTCGCCCGCGGAATCGCGCACCATGCGCGACCAGATGAACGTCGCGAGGCGGCCGCTCGGGATCAGCACGCACCACGCGGCACCCAGCACGGCGAACAGCGCGAGTTGGTACAAGCACAGGATCGCGAACCCGCCCCAGCCGACAGACGCGACCGCGCCCAGCACCGGCGCGAAACCGATATGGAAGATCAACCACGCGGCCAACGCCAGGCCGGCAAGGGCGGCGAGGATGACGCCGAGCTTCATGTTTGACTCAGTTCGGGACGAAGCGGCGAATCTGCCGGATCATGAACGGCACGAACCGCGGACGCTTCAGCCTTTTGTCGTAGATGCCGAGGCGGCGATCGTTTTCGGCAAGGCACGTTTCCATCAATTTGCCGACGCTGATGCCGTCGCCCAGATGATCCGCGCCGTTGAGCGTGAAATTGTTGTCCTGCTCGCCGTTGCCGACATCCTGCGCGATGCCGATGCGCTCCCACACCAGGAACGCCCACACCGCCAGAACCTTGGCTTCGAAATAGGGTCTGCGCCACCACGGCATGTTGCGGCGCCACCATGCGACCCAGTTCACAAAGAACAGGATGTGGCGGCCTTCCTCATGCACGACGGGTTCGAACGTATCGACGAGTTCTTCGGGGAAGAAGCCGGAACGCTTCGCGGTTTCGAACAGACCGAACGCAAAGAAGCTGTCGATGCATTCGCTGTAGCCCGTGACCATGAACGCCCATTCGGGATCACGCGGGCGCTCATATACCGGCTCCGGCGCGAGCTTGATGCCGTAGGCTTCCACGAGATTGGAGAGCACGTGGCGATGGCGCCGTTCTTCATAACCGTTGAGTTCGACCGCCTTGCGCAGCAGTGGATCGGCGATGCCTTCCGCATAGGTGCAGACGTTGAGCCCCGCGCGGTTTTCGGTCTGCACCGCGATGTCCCAGATCGGCAGCGCGGTGATACGGTCCTGCGCGTCCTTGTCGAGCTTCGGCCAGTCTATGACCGCCGGCTTGTAAGGATCGAAGGTGTCGAGCAGCGTGCGGCAGAAGAGAATCTTATGCGCCTCGCTGCCATAGCGGATCGGGCCGTTGCCGGGCGTGAGCCGGGCATCGACGGCGATATCGGGCAAAGCGAGGGCGGAACTGCTCACGGGAACTCCTTGGGTCTAGTTTAGCGCGTCAGTGTGCGGCTGCGAAATCCGCAAAACCGCCGCAGACGGCGCCGGAAGATTTAATCTTTTCAATGATTTGAATGTCGGTCAGAGCCGCCAGTTCCTCACGATAACGGTAGCCTTTGGCCGAACCGGGATAGGGGCCTGTCGCCGGGTGCATATAGATCTCGCTCAGGCCATCGGGCAGGGCGTCGAGAATTGCGCCGAGATGCTCCTTCGTCATCGCGCCCGACCATTTGAGCCCATAGACGCGGCCGGCGACGCACATCCCTTTCGCGCGATAGGAGCGCCGCAGGTATTGCGCGAATGGATTGCCGGTCTCGAATGGAACGCGCGTCGCGTTCATGCCGTAGCGGTTGCCGATCTTGAACATCAGCGCCGCGATGGTTGGATGCAGATGGAAATGCTTGTGGGTGTTGACGTGATCCAATGTCAGACCCGTTGAAGCAAACGCCCTGAACTGCGCTTCGATCTCGGCAGCGAGTTGTCTGCGCACGGCCGGCAGAAAGAACATCGCCGCGCCTGCGCGCGCCATGTCGCTGCGAAACATGCCGTCGCGATCCACAAGACCAGGGATCTCCGCTGCAGGAATCGTGGGCCGGTCATCCACCAAAGTCAGGTGCAATCCCACGCGCAGATTCGGCATCGTTTTCGCGCGCGCGACGGCGTCGGCGGCCGCGGGTGCAGACACCATCAGGCTCGCGGCGGTGAGAATACCATCGCGATGCGCGATCTCGACCGCTTCGTTGACTTCTTTCGCGGCGCCGAAATCGTCGGCGGTGATAACCAGCCGCTTCAAGAGACGATCATGTCTTCCCGGTGGCGCAGGAAGTGGAAAAATTCCACGCCTTCGCGCAGACGGCGCACCAGCATGTCGCGGGAGGTCAGCATCTCGCCGACGATCTCCGCGATCTTCGACGGGCGGAAGTAGAACTTCTTGTAGAACTCCTCCACGGACTCGAAGATCTCAGTGTGGCCGAGATGCGGATAGTTAAGCGGCGCGATCTGCGTGCCGTCATCTGTCAGAAGATCGACATCCGACGCGAACCAGCCGTTCTCCTTCGCCTGCTTGTAGAGGAACGTGCCGGGATAGGGCGCGGCGAGCGACACCTGCAACGTGCGCGGGTTCACTTCCTTCGCAACTGCCAGCGTTTCCTGGATCGTCTCGCGCGTCTCGCCGGGCAGACCCAGAATGAACGTGCCGTGCACGATGATGCCAAGCTCGTGGCAATCCTTCGAGAACCGCTTGGCGACATCGACCAGCAGGCCCTTCTTGATGTTGTGAAGGATTTTCTGGTTGCCGGATTCATAGCCGACCAGCAGCAGGCGTAGGCCGCCGGCCTTCATCGCCTCAAGAGTCTTGCGCGGCACGTTGGCTTTGGCGTTGCAGGACCATGTGACGCCAAGCGAGCCCAGCGCGCGGGCTAACTCCTCGACGCGGGAATGATCGTCGGTCAGGGTGTCGTCATCGAAGAAGATTTCCTTTACCTGCGGGAAATTCTCCTTGACGTATTTCACGTCTTCGACGACGCGCGCGATCGATTGATAGCGGTATTTGTGCCCGCCGATGGTCTGCGGCCACAGACAGAAGGTGCAGCGCGATTTGCAGCCGCGGCCGGTATACCAGCTCATATACGGATGCTTGAGATAGCCGCCGAAATATTTCGAGACATCGAGCTGTTTGTAGAGCGGCAACACGGACGGAAGTTTGTCCATGTCCATCAGGATTTCGCGCTCCGGATTGTGGACGATGTTGCCGGACGCATCGCGATACGAAAGACCTTTGATCGTCTCCCACGACGCGCCGTCGGCTAGTTCCTTGACCGTGAATTCGTATTCGTTGCGGCAGACGAAATCGATGTCGGGGCAGGCCTTCATCGACTCTTCCGGTTCGACCGCGACCTTGGCGCCGATGAAGCCCATCACCACCGACGGATTCAGTTGGCGGATCAGGGCCGCGGTCCGGATGTCGGATTTGAACGACGGCGTCGAAGTATGGATGACGATGAAGTCGTGCGACTTCACATCTTCCTCGATGTCCTTGAACGAGATGTTGTGCGGCGGCGCGTCGATCAGCTTGGAGCCGGGCACCATCGCAGCCGCCTGCGCCAGCCAGGTCGGAAACCAGAACGACTTTACCTCGCGCTTCATCTGATAGCGCGCGCCGGCGCCGCCGTCATAGCCGTCGAAAGAAGGAGCCTGGAGAAAAAGGGCACGCATGCGTCTCAATTCCTTACTGATGCAGAAGAACGCCGTTCGCCGCGACGAGGAACTTGGTTCCGCGCCAGTGGATGTTTCCGCCGGCCAGCGAGCCTAAGAAAATCACGAAGGACAGCATATCCCGCACCGGCAGAAGCCAGGCGGGGCCGGCGCTTGTACCAAGAACCCGGTCCATGCGCCACTTCACGCAAAGCCGCGCCAGCAAGGCCGCAGCCAGCACGCCGACACTGAGCAAATTCACGCCATTCAACGCCATCGCGATTAGTGCAAGCGGCACGGCGTGGGTCACGAAGGTTCCCAGATGCCCGCTGGTGTTGAGCAGGCGGATCGTGCGTGCCCAGCGCAATTCGTGATCGAACATCTCGCGGCGGCTGCGTTCGCCGCAGGTATGCGACACGACCACCGGCGCCAGCGTCATGCTGTGTCCGCGCGCGCGCACGGCACGGCCGATCTCGTAATCGTCGGCAAGATGGTTTGAGAACGCCTGCATCCCGCCGATGCGGCGCAACAGATCCTTGTGCAGGGCGATCGTCGATCCGAAGCAAGGTGAAGCGAGGCCCAGTGTCGTGCCGAACAATGCGTTGGGAATGAATTGATAGTTGATCCCCATCGCGACCAGGCGCGACCAGATATTGTCGAGAGGGGCGCCGGAATAGACGCAGGTCACCGCGCCGCCGCGCGCTTGTTCCAGGGAATTCGTGATGGCGGAGAGATAATCGCTTCCGGCTGCGATGTCGCTGTCGCTGAGCACCAGCACGTCGTATTTCGCGCGTTCGACCAGATTGATGAGATTGGAGACCTTGCGGTTGGCGCCATAAAGCCGTGTATCGACCACGAGCTCGATATCGAGGCCGGGATGCGCGCGCTTGAGCGACTCCACGATCTTGGTCGCGGGATCGAGTGGATCCTGCACCCCGAACACGATCTGGACTGGCGCTGGATAATTCTGCCGGCAGAAACTCTCCAAATTCTCGCGCAGCCGCGGCTCGTCCAGATGCAGCGGCTTGAGCAACGTCACTGGCGGAAATTTGGCCGATGTCTGTCGATGGGAAACCTTGAACCGGCCGGCCAGGCACACAGCCGCGAGCGCGTATCCAGCGCTTACAAGCGCCAGAACCGTCGCGGCCATTCCGGCCCAATGAGCCAAGTCGTGCATCTGGTCCCCCTGAGCCGTTCTCGGAAAACGGCCGGTTGGATATTGGCATCTAAGCGCCCGGCTTGCATCCGGCAAGGCCGCTTTTGGTATATAGCGTTGCGAAATCTCGGGTTTCTGCACCCGCGACATTGTTGTTTACACTGTTCGCAGGCGATTCTGTGCAAGACCATAGAGCCTATCCGGTCATTCGCCTGTGCCGCTTCTACGATTGACGCGTTACATAGGCTCACTCGGGGCCCAGGAATTTACCGAACAGGACATTCATGAACGGCAAGAAAGCACTCGTCATTTTCGGCGCAACCGGCGATCTGGCGCGCACCATGGTGTTCCCTTCACTTTATTATCTCGATGCCGATGGTTTGCTTCCCGAGGGTCTGCTGATCGTCGGAACCGCGCGCTCGGACGCCGACGACGCGGCGTTCGTGGAACAGATCAAGAAGGCGGTGTCTGCGCGTGTCGGCGCCGGCTTTTCCGAAGAAGTGTGGCTGCGGTTCGCGAAACGTCTCGGCTATTGCGCGGGCGATGCGACCAAGGACGACGTCTACAAAGCACTGGCCGGAAAACTGAAAGGCATCGAAGAGATCACGTTCTATCTGGCGACCTCGCCCGATTTCTTCGCGACGATCGCAGCCCATCTGAAATCGGCGGGGCTTGCGCATCGCCACTCGCGCATCGCGGTCGAGAAGCCGCTGGGCCATGACCTCGCCACCAGCCGCGAAATCGAAAAGGGACTGGAAGCCGCGTTCACCGAGGATCGCATCTTCCGCGTCGATCATTATCTCGGCAAGGAGACGGTACAGAATCTGCTCGCGCTGCGCTTTGCGAACACCTTGTTCGAACCGCTGTGGAACAAGGATTCCATCGAGCATGTGCAGATCACCGTTGCCGAAACCGTCGGCGCTGGCGGGCGCTGGTCGTATTACGACCATTACGGCGCGTTGCGTGACATCGTGCAGAACCATCTCTTGCAGCTTCTGTGTCTCATCGCGATGGAGCCGCCGGCGAACATGCAGCCGGATTCGGTGCGCAACGAGAAAGTGAAAGTCGTCCGCTCGCTGCGTCCCATCGGCGAGAATGAGGTCGAGCAGCAGACCGTGCGCGGGCAATACACCAAAGGCTATTCCGAAGGCGGTGCGGCGCCGGGCTACGCGCAAGAAAAGGACGGCGGCCCAAGCGATACCGAAACCTTTGTCGCGCTTGCGGCCCATATCGACAATTGGCGCTGGGCCGGCGTGCCGTTCTATCTGCGCACCGGCAAGCGCATGGCGGAACGCTCGACGCTGATCGTCGTGCAGTTCAAGCCCGTGCCCCATTCGATCTTCTCGCGCCGCGGACTGGTCGCGAACCGGCTGACGATCCGCTTGCAGCCGGAAGAAG
>CAZCJI010000097.1:0-9204 GCA_964498625.1 uncultured Rhizobium sp. | reverse complement strand
TCGGGCGCAGGTAGTAGTTCTCGCCGTCGATATCGAGCGGCGAGTACATGCCCTCGTTGTAGTAGGGCAAATGGCGGGAACGATAGTAGAGCGCCTCCTTCGCGATGTGCGGCGTGGCAACGCGGCGATAGCCTTCCTTACGTTCTTCCTGCAGCGCGAGGAATTCCAGCTCCTGGCGGATCACCATGCCATTTGGCATCCAGAGCGGAAGACCCGCGCCGACGTCGGGCGAGAAGGTGAAAAGCTCGAGTTCGCGGCCGAGCTTCCTGTGGTCGCGCTTCTCCTGCTCCTCGATCTTGAGCAGATAAGCATCGAGCTCCTTCTGGTCGCGCCAGGCGGTGCCGTAAATACGTTGAAGTTGTGCGTTCTTGGCATCGCCGCGCCAATAGGCGCCCGCTATCTTGGTCAGCTTGAACGCGTCGCCGAGTTTTCCGGTGGAGGCGAAATGCGGACCGCGGCAGAGATCGTGCCAGTCACCGTGCCAGTAGATCGACACGTCTTCGCCGGACGGGATGCTCTCGATGAGTTCGGCCTTGTAGCTCTCGCCCATGCCTTTGAAGTGTGCAACGGCTTTATCGCGCTGCCATACCTCGCGGCGAGTGGGCAGATCGCGCTTCACGATCTCGCGCATCTTCTCTTCGATTTTGGGCAGGTCTTCCGGCGTGAACGGGGTGTCGCGCGCGAAGTCGTAATAGAAGCCGTCTTCGATCGCAGGGCCGATGGTCACCTGTGTGCCGGGGAAAAGCTCCTGCACAGCCATCGCGAGCACGTGCGCGGCGTCATGGCGGATTAGCTCCAACGCCTCCGGATCCCTCTTGGTGATGATCCGGATTTTGGCGTCGTGCTCGATCGGGCGGAAAAGATCCCACTGCTTGCCGTCGACTTCGAGAATGAGGGCCGCTTTGGCGAGGCCGGGACCGATGGAGGAGGCGATCTCCGTGCCCGTCACACCGCGCGCAAACGTCAGAACCTTGCCGTCCGGCAAGGTAATGTTCACGTTGGCAACAGAGGCGGGCGCAGACACGGCTTTTCTCCCTTTTGAGGCGTAAAACAGGCCGGACCATCCCCATGCCCCCCCATAAAGTCAAGGATAGCGGTCACATTCTCGCGCGGCCGTTGAACTGAAGGAGCATCAGGATCATTATCTTCGACGCGAGGGGTCGCGACTTTCGGAGACTGCCATGAAGACGATCACACTGTTACTTGCCGCCGCCGCGTTCGCGGTTGTCGCGGCCGCTCCGGCGAGCGCAGCGCCGGTTTGCCTGCAGACGTACCGGATCGATCACACCAGCGTGGTAGATTCGAAGAATATCCTGTTTCACATGAAGGACGGGAAGGTCTGGCACAATGCGCTGAAGAATTCCTGCCCTGCGCTCAACTTCCACGGCTTCATCATGAACGTGCGGGGCGGCGACGACACGGTTTGCTCCAATCAGCAGAGCATCAGGGTCATCGACAGCGGTGAGGTCTGCCTGCTGGGCGAGTTCACGCCCTACGTACCGCCCTCCAAACCGATGTAAGGCGATTTTGCTTTTGAAATGAAAAGGGCCGGAGCGAACTCCGGCCCTTTCTACAATCGCCGCTTGGCGGAACGGCGTGTCAGTCACGTTTGTTGGATGCGAGGCGCGAGGATGCACCGGAAACTGTTTCGTTAGTGGCCGTTGTTTCGCACGCACGATAGCCTTCCGTGCCAACATCCTGGGTGGCGACAAAAGACGCCAACGTCGCTCTGCTGTCTGTGCCGAGCGCCGCGTCGAACGCCACTTGAGCGGTGTGACAGTACGTTGTCATCTCGTGAAGCCCGCTCAGCGAAAAATCGTTCGCGAGATTGGTCTTGTAGGTATGATATGCGGCCGCGCCGCCGTGACCGTGCACAAAGAACTTGAGCAGCGCCGCGTCCGATTTCTGCAGATCGTGCTGATAGGACACGACAAAGCGGTTGTATGGCTGGACGTCGTTGCAATAGAGCGCCGCCACCATCAATTCCTGCTGTATCGCAGCCGTCTTCAGCGCGATCGCTTCGCCGCCGCGCGCGCAGGCTCCGCCTGCCAAAGCTTGTCCCGTCATTCCCATCAGCGCCAGAGCGGTCGCTGCACCCTTCAACATTGTCATGCCCCATACTCCTTGTTGTTGTCCCGTGGTTTTTGTCAGTCCTACAAAGTCCCAGTCCGAACGCAGCGCCCTGCTGGCGGTTCGGCATGATCGAGATGCGCGACGACATCGCTGGCGTTCCCGCTACATGCGACCCAGCGGAAATCGTGTTCCGCGTCGGATGTCTTGATGTTCGCGTTCAGAAGAACAGGCTCGAACCCATTCGCCGTGACCGTGCCTGTCTTGGTGCCCGCGTCGCAGGCGGCGTTCGGGTCGCTCGCGCGTTGCAGGCAATAGGCGAACTGCACGCCGTAACTGCAGTGATTGCGGAAGCCGATATTCGCGCCGTCGGATTCGACGCTGAGGCAATCAGAAGCGCCGCTTCCTGCCGGCACCGGAGACACGGCGGCGATTTGCGCTGTGTTCGTCTGTGGTGCCGCGCTGGCTTGCAGTGCGGCCGGAACCGGTTGCGCAGTTTGAAGCGCAGCTGGCTGAGGTTGCGCGAGAAGTGCGCCGGCATTTGTCGCGGGCATAACCAGCTTTGCCGCGATCGCCGCTGGGGCAGGGCCGTCGATGAGATGCACGTCCGAGGCGCGCACGACAACGGAGACCAGCGCGGGCGCGCTCGATGGCTTCGCGGATATCTCTGTCGCCAGGGGCGGCCGCGGGGCGTCCGGATGCGTTGTCACGATGATCGATTGCGCCGCGCTGGGTGCGATCTTGTTCTTGACGACCTTGATGGCGGGAACACAGACCGCCGACGCGGGAGCGGTCTTTTTCGCGTGCTGCCCGACACCGAGTTTCGCCGCATAGGCATCGACGGCGGCCTTGCGCTCGGCCGCGCTGAAGACGTGGTCCGCCGGGTACCAGGACGCGCAAGCCGACTCGCCTGCGTTCGCGTGGATCGTCACCGAGATGCCGCCGGCGATATTGGCGGTCAGGGATTCGGTGCGTCCGTCGGCGAACTGTGCCTCCAGTCCGGTGTCGGTTTCACGGAAGAAGCCGGTGACATGCCCTGCGTCCGCGTCGTCGGTGATGGTTCCGAGCTTGTCGCTCAGAAAAGCAAACGACGATTTTTGCGCGGTTCCGTTCTGCGAGATCAGCGCGAGCGACAGCCCGCCTTCCGTCGGTGCGAGCGTGAGCGTCGATCCATCGATGGCAACAAGTTTCTCTCCCGCCATGCTGCCGAGCCAGGCCGGGCCGTCCGCCGCGAGCGACGGAAGGCTGACGGTCTGTGCCGGACCAGGTTCTCCGGCAACCGCGCTTTGCGTCGCGAGGGGGATGGCGAGCGAAGCGGTGACCAGCAACAGGCGGGAGAGAGGGTTCATGTATGAGTGGCCTGCTGTCCGCGCAGCGACATGAGCAGGATCACGGCCAGCAGTTCCTGCCGCGTGGGTTGTGACGAGGGCTGGAACGCAGCCTTTGTCGCGAGACGCGCCATGCTGGCGTCGAAGGTTTCGTGGTTCGCCGCGGCGACGCGTACCGTCGCGTGCTTCGCAACCTTTGCATCTTGCGCAATGGCCGTGTGGCCCAGACAGAGGAGTGCCAGACTTACGCCTATCGCTTTTCCGATCATCTTTTTGCCCCACGCCATAACTTTTCGAACGTGAGCGATGATGCGCCGCGCCATGCGGAAGTCGACTGAATGTCAGTGCGAACGTGAAGTGGTGCTTAGGAGACCCAAGAACTGTTGCATCAATTTGAATACGAGTTGGTAATACATCGGGCGCACAGCCGCGAGGCGATGGCAAAAAAGTGCGCGCCGGCGTGCGTCGCCGATCCGGGTAGGCATTTGTTAACCGCTCTCGATGGTGTAGAGAAACGGCGCTGTTAATGAGGTTTGTCCATGTCTTCGCCGGAGAGTCTTCCCGACCGTTTGAGCGCCAATCCGAAGAGCCCGCACTACGATGAGGCGCTGCTCGCGCGCGGCGTCGGCATCAAGTTCAACGGCGCGGAGAAAACCAACGTCGAGGAGTATTGCGTGAGCGAGGGCTGGATCCGCGTCGCGGCCGGCAAAAGCCTCGACCGTCACGGCAATCCCATGACGATACGGCTGAACGGAACGGTCGAACCCTATCTGCGCAACGATGGCGGCGAGGAGAGCGGCGCTTAGCCCCTCGCGTCCAAGAGCGATGGGTAGAGGACGCACGAAAGCAGGCCGCGCGGGCGCGCTTTGCAACGCGGCGCCACGGGCGAACCTGCCAATCGGTTCAAAGCTACGGCCGGCCAGGCGAAGTCCCCACGTCGGAAGGACAACCACAGGCACCTTTGCTTCGCCTCGAGCGTGAGGGCCGGACATGCGACGTCTTCCGTGGTCGACCACGGACGGCGTGTCCTTCCCTCGCGGATGCGCGCGAGCTCGCATCCTCGCTCTGTATGGGCCCGCGTTATCTTCGGAAGGTGGCGAATGTCACGGCAGTCTCCCTTATCTCGACATCAAGATAAGTGCCATATATCTCGATGTCAAGATACTTGCCATCAAGATATTTCTCTTTATCGTCATGGCCGCGCCTGTCCCGGCTATCCAGGATCTCCTTGCGAGACGGTGCGTATGGATGGCCGCCATCAGGGCGGCCATGACGAGGTTGGGAACTATGAAATCCAGGGATTCCGCCAAATCCTCCCCTGCGAAGCGGGGGAGGGGGACCGCCGAAGGCGGTGGAGGGGGCGGCCGCGCCGCGTCGGACCCCCGCGCTCGCTACCACGCGGCCGCCGGGCGGGTCGTGGACGCCGCCGATCACGTCGATCGCGCGCTCGCGGGGTGGGCGCGCGAGATGCCCGATGTCGAGATCAGGGGCGCCGATGTGCTGAACCGCGCGCGCCGCGTGGTGCTCGAGTCGCGCGCCGCGATCGAGGAGAACTTCAAGGCCCATGGCCTCGACACCGGCGAGTTCGACGTGCTGGCGGCGCTACGCCGCGCGGGCGAGCCCTATGCGCTCCGCCCGACGGAGCTTTACCGCTCGCTGATGATCTCATCCGGCGGCCTGACCGCGCGGCTCGACCGGCTGGAGGCAGCAGGCCTCATCCGCCGCCGCGCCGCCGACGACGACGCGCGCAGCGTGATCGTGGAGCTGACGCGCGACGGCCGCAAAAAAATCGAAGCCGCCTTCCGCGCCGGCACGGACATCGAAAACCGCATGGTCTCGGGCCTGAGCGAAAGCGAACGCGCGGAGCTGGTGCGGCTGCTACGCAAGCTCACGCAGGCGATGCGGGGAGGAGAATAATCTTCCTATGCTACCTTTGATCGTATTATGGTCCTGAGATTTCGATTCCAATTAATCTCAGCATTAGGCATCAGATGTCCCTGCAAAAAATTCACCTGCGCAAACTTCTTCAAATTATGTATGCGCCAGATAAGAAGCGAGTGTCTTTGCTTCGTGAAGATATCCGGAACGATATTAATCGAGAGATTTCGGATGACGAGGGAGGCGGCAATTTCCACGTGCCGTTCTGGGCAGACGCGAAAGCTCACGTTGCAGGTCGCTCGGACCTAATCAATCAAACACAATTTAGGATCAAAAAGAATCCAAGGCGTGGTCGACTATACCCACGTCTCCAGGACGGATTTTTGATTTGGTGGAACGAAAAACGCCGTTGGAAGAATGAGCCGTTTGAGCAAGTGCTAAGCAGCATCAAGGCGCAATACCCCGTGCCCGAACTTGATAGCGTCGTTAAGGTGGATAACACGTTGGCGTTTAAAGTTGGCGACCGATCCGAGCGGGTGATTTATCCGTACTTCAGCGAGGAGCCATCCCTACCCGATGAAGGCGCGCGCGTTGGCTTGTGGTTGCTGGGCGAAGCATTACGGCCTCATCGGATCGAGAATATCCGAGTGTTAGATGTACTTAGGAGTAAGTCCTTTTCGACTGTCGATGTTCCAATATTGGGTGATGAGCAGCGAATTTTTCTTTCCCTCTACAGCGGGGTGATAAAGCAATGGGAAAAGCTCAAGGAAGAATACTAGAGGAAGCTGCTATTCGCTGCGCGTTATGAATTTCGCGCGCTCCAACAACTCATCGAACGTGAGTATATCGATAGTTCTGTTTTCACGACGAAAAAGCTCAAACGTGTCGCGCATGATTTGAGCCGATCTCTGACTGTCCGCGCCCTCGAACTCGCTGCGCGATCCGATCACTAGTATCGTTTTCGCGTTGCGTGTTCGCGCCTCCAATTTCTCGGTGCCTGCTTTGTTGTAGTGCTCTCCACCCTGGGCAAACGCCAGCCACTCGGCTTTCTGTTCGAGTATCTGTGAAATAGCAGTCGTGAATTCTGGGCTGAACCCCCAGGTTCCAGCCCGGCCGCCCTTTGCGACTTTAAATATAGGTGTATCTGGACGCTTAATCTCAACAAGGACGGTATAGTCCGTGAACGTCATTAGAAAATCTACGGTGGGTTTATTTTGGTTGTCGGTCCCTGCGCCGCCCACCACCATTTCACGATCGAATTGGCGCATGACGCGATAATCTAGCCCGTAACCGAATACCCATTGATGTTTGTCAAAGAATTTTTGCCATTCGGTTTCGGACCAATCAACCGCATTTATATGCGCTTCAAACTCTTCGAGCCCCTGCCGTCTTCCCAGCAGGACATTGATCTCTTCTCCACTTAGCGAACCTTTCAAAGCGAGAAGCACGGACTCGCGATGACTATCGTCCATCTTCTTGAAGCGTTCGACGATTCCTCTGTCGGAGGCGTCAATAATGGCTTTGGGGCCGGCTTGTGTTGATATGTCTTCGATCTGAAAGTTTTCTTCGTTCGACAAGTCGATGAATTTGATTTGCGATGAAAACGCCATCAGCCGCGCGAATTCATTGCGCCGAAAAGTAAACTCGGACTCGTTGTAACCCCGCATACCTTCTGATTGTGACTTGAAGGTCTGCAACGTGATGCGTCGTACCTGCTTATCGTCTTGGGTGACCAGAGCCGTAACCTGCGTTTTGCGCTTCTCGCCAGTCAATCGAAGGCACATTGCCCCTTCAACTTCTCCAAGTTGTAGGCTGTCCGATCCTTCTAACACCATGCGCACTTGCCTAACTCGGTCAGTGGAGCGCGCGTCGAAGGTGAAGACTCTCGAAATGTAAGTCTTTGACTGCTTTCTTAATTTGAAGAATTCATAATCACTTTTGTCGTTCATTTGGGAATACTCAGTTGGTCCTACGTATTGGCATTTTGTGGCCTGGGATACCTTTAAGGTCACCAACGGGAACTCTGCTCTTGAGTATTCCACTGCGCAAGCTAGGCCAAGCTTGTCGCCACTTTCTCGCCTCGCTGTTTTGGCTAGAGTGCGCGCCCCAAAGCGTCAGGAGTCCGCGGTAGTGATCGTCATTGAGTTTCTGGTTTTCGTCATCTCGTCGGGGCTGTTCTGCAGCGAGAATTTCCGCCACCGGCTGTGGGCGGTGATCGTCGCGGGCGCGGTCGCCACCGGCTCGTCGCTGCTGTTCATGTATGACTTCGCCGAGCGGATGCTGGTGCACACCGAGGCGCCGGTGAAGGTCGTCAAACAGACGGTGCGCGTGCCCGTCGTGCAGCGCGTCTCGCAACCGCCCTCCCTGCCGAAGCCCCAGAACTGCGCCGATGACTATCCCTTCTTCGCGCGCCTCATGGGCCACGAAGGCGTGAGCGAACTTGCGTTCCAGGTGTTGGCCGACGGCCGGGTGAGCGGCATCACGGTCGCGAAGTCGAGCGGCTATGACGGGTTGGACGATGCGGCGAAGGATTGCGTGCGCCGCTGGCATTATCGCCCCGCGATCAAGGACAACCAGATCGTCGATGCGCCAATGACCGTGAAGGTGACGTGGAAGCTCGACGATGACGACGACAAGAAAGCTGGCGACACCAACAAGAAGGTCGACGGCGCCACGCAGTAGCTTGCCAGCGATGACACCAAAGAGGGTGACAACAAAAGGCCCGGTGTTTCCACCGGGCCGTTGTGCAGTGTTTGGGCAATAGGCCTAGAGATCGCGGGCAGCGATGCGCCGGAGTTCTGCCTCGGCGTCCAGCGGCGCGCCGCTTCGGAACTGCCAGGTCAGAAGCGAAAGAACGAGAAGGTCGGCAAACCCGAACATCGTCAGCGTCATGTTGAAGAACGTGCGGCCTGTGAGGAAAAGGCCGCTGCCGCCGGTGGCGAGCAACGCAGCGGACAAGATCGCCGCCGCCGCAATGATGCCGTTCATGGAGGCAAGGGAAGCTCCATCGCTTTCGCGCTGCAGACGCGCCATGCGCATACGGATCGCCTCAAGTCCCGTCACGCTCACCAACGCGCAGAGAAAGAAAATCGCCATCAGGATCACTTTCGAGCTCGTCAGAAACACAATCCAGTCAGTCATAACCGCTCTCCTTCGCTTTATGATCCAGCGTCTTTCAAGTCCCTGGCGCCGGCCGTGAGAATCTTTCGCGCTTCCGGCAGATCGAGTTCGCCGTTCTCCACCATGCGCCGGACGACGCGGCGCAACTCACTCACCGGCTTTTCCTTCGTACCGCTGCGTATCTTTCCGATCAGCTCATCCAGCCTTTGCCGGATGGTGGGATAGGAAACGCCATATTCCTCCGCCATTTCCTTCAGCGATCCGGACGCGAGCATGAAGCGGCGGACGAAGGTGAGTTCGTCGGCCTCCAGCAATTCGGTCCAGTTCTCTTCCGGTCTGGCCACTTCAATAATATTCAACTGACTTCAATAAAGTTAAACTCGGTGATCTTCGCTGTCAAGGCCGGCGCGGCGCACTCAAACAAAAAGGCCCGGGATTGCTCCCGGGCCTTTCGCATTCTCTGCGTTGCGCAGCGAACGACTGGATTAGAAATCCATATCGCCCATGCCGCCCATGCCGCCGCCGCCCGGCATCGCGGGCGAGTCCTTCTTCGGACGGTCGGCGACCATCGCTTCCGTCGTGATCAGGAGCGAGGCGACCGACGACGCGTTCTGCAGCGCGATACGCACGACCTTGGTCGGGTCCACGATGCCGGCGTCGATGAAGTCGACATATTTCTCGCCCTGGGCGTCCCAGCCGAAAGTCGAGGACTTCTGCTCCAGCAGCTTGCCGACGACGATCGAGGCTTCCGTGCCGGAGTTCTCGACGATCTGACGGATCGGGTACTGGATCGCGCGGCGCACGATCG
>CAZCJI010000096.1:0-9253 GCA_964498625.1 uncultured Rhizobium sp. | reverse complement strand
AAGTGCCGGGCCCATTTCGCGGGGCCGATGATTGTCGCGATGCGCGATTCAGGGCCTGAGGCCACCAGGGCGATGTGCAATGTGTCCGATGGCAACCGGCCTTCCGCGCGCTCCGGCCATTCGATCAGGGCAGCGCCTTCGGCCAGCGCATCGTCCAATCCGAGTTCATCCATCTCGGACGCGTTCTCGATGCGATAGAGGTCGTAGTGGCGAACGGCGAGGCGCGGGGTCTCGTAAATCTGCACCAGGGTGAAGGTTGGGCTCGGCACGTCTTCGGTGACGCCTAGCGCACGGAGAATGGAGCGCGCCAAGGTCGTCTTGCCGGCGCCGAGATCGCCTTCCAACGCCACGGCATCGCCGGTCTCAAGACCCTTCGCGATACGGCCACCGAGTGTTGTGGTCGCGGCCGGGTCGGGCAGGGAGATAAGCCCGGCAAAGGGTTGAGAATCCTTGGTCATTGCCGGTCTTTTAGCCCGCTATTTGCACCTGCACAAAGAGCATGTTAGCCCCGGTTTTCGGGCGTACATCCAAGGGCTTCATGGAAGAGCGGATCGTCATCATCGGCGCGGGTCAGGCGGGCTGTCAGGCCGTGGCCACGCTTCGGGCCGAGGGCTTCGCCGGCGCGATCACGATGGTCGGCGACGAGGCCTATGCGCCTTATCAGCGCCCGCCGCTGTCCAAGACCTATCTGATGGGCACGATGGAGCGCGACCGGTTGTTCCTGAAGCCCGATGCGTTCTATGCCGAAGCGAAGTGCGAGCTGCTTCTGAACATCGGCGTCAAATCCATTGATCGGACAATGAAATCGGTCGCGCTGTCGGATGGCCGCTCACTTTCTTACGACAAACTTCTGATCGCGACCGGCACGCGCGTGCGCAGGATCAAGGTGCCAGGCGCCGGACTTCGCGGCATCCACTATCTGCGCTCCATCGCCGATGTCGATGAACTCCGCCCGGCGTTCAAGACGGCGCGCAATCTGGTCATTGTCGGTGCGGGCTATATCGGTCTCGAGGTCACAGCCGTCGCGCACAAATATGATCTCAACGTCACTGTGGTCGAGGCGATGGATCGCGTCATGGCGCGCTCGGCCTCGAAGCCGGTCTCCGAATTCTACGAGCGCGTTCACCGCGAAGCTGGTGTGATGTTTCACTTCAATACCGGCGTCGAAGGCTTTGAAGGGACATCTGGAATCGCAGCGGTTCGCGCTGGCGGAAAGAGTTTTCCAGCCGACATCGCGCTGGTCGGAATCGGCGTTGTGCCCAACAGCGAGATCGCCGAAGCAGTCGGCCTCAAATGCGGCGATGGCATCTATGTCGACAAGACCTGCACGACCGAGGACCCTGCGATCTTCGCGGCCGGCGATTGCACGCGCCATCACGGCCGCAACGGCGATCTGATCCGGCTGGAAAGCGTACAGAACGCTATCGACCAGGCCAAACATGCCGCGCTCGCAATGGTCGGCAAGCCCACACCCTACGATGAAGTGCCGTGGTTCTGGTCCGACCAGTACGACCTCAAGCTTCAGATCGCGGGCCTCGCCAAGCCCGGCGACCGGATCGTTCTGCGTGGCGATCCAGCGGCGCGTAAATTCGCCGTGTTCCATCTCCGCGACGGCGCTGTAGCTGCCGTAGAGGCAGTAAACGCCGCGCCGGAATATCTGATCGGCCGCAAGCTGATCGCCGATGGCGCGCCTGTGGCGCCGGAGCGACTTGCGGACACTGCCATTCCCATGAAAAACATCGCCTAAGCAGCCGAGGAACGTCCATGCCCAAGATCAAATACATCGAGCACAACGGCAAAGAGCACGACGTCGACGTGCCCGAAGGCTGGACCGTCATGGAAGGCGCGGTGAAGAACCTGATCCCCGGCATCGATGCCGATTGCGGCGGCGCGTGCGCATGCGCGACGTGTCATGTCTATGTCGATGCGGCGTTTCTGGACAAGCTGCCGCCGAAATCCGACATGGAAGAGACGATGCTCGACTTCGCGCAGGAACTGGAGCCGAACAGCCGTTTGTCTTGCCAGATCAAGGTGACTCCGGAGCTTGAGGGCCTCACGGTCCGCACGCCGAAGAGCCAGCATTAGGTTGGATTTTCACAGGCATCACATCATCTTCGCGATTGTCGCGATCATAACCGCGATCGCGTTCCTGTTTTGGTTTGCGCCGCAGCTCGGTTTTCTCGCGCATCCGTAAGATTGCTTTTTTGTCAGGAAAGACTCGACCCACCCACTGCGTTCGGTCAGCATCGCTCCTCGTCTCCTGGGAGAGCCATATGCGCCGTGCTTTGGGATTTGCGTTCGGTCTGATGGTTCTCGTATCGCCGGCACTTGCGGGCGTTCAATCTTTCCCCGCAGATTTCCGCACCGAGGACGTCAAGACCAACGGCACCACGCTCCACGTCCGCATCGGCGGTCATGGTCCTGCGGTCGTGATGCTGCATGGTTTCGGCGACAGCGGCGATATGTGGGCGCCGGTTGCGAAGGTGCTTGCGAAAGACCACACCGTCGTCGTTCCGGATCTGCGCGGCATGGGTCTCTCGGCGCATCCCGACACCGGCTACACCAAGAAAAATCAGGCCGTCGATATCGCCGGCATCATGGATCATTTCAAAATCGCCAGGGCCGATCTCGTCACGCACGATATCGGCAACATGGTGGGTTATGCGCTGGCCGCGCAATATCCCGCGCGCATCACCAAATGGATCGTGATCGACGCGCCGCTGCCGGGTATCGGTGGGATCTGGCAGGCGCAGCTTTCCAATCCCAAAACGTGGCACTTCAATTTCTATGGGCCGGACGAGGAACGGCTGGTCGCAGGCCGCGAGCGGATTTTCCTGGACCGCTTCTACAACGAGCTTTCCGCGCATCCCGAGAGGATCGACGAAGGCACGCGCGCACATTACGCGGCGCTGTATGGCCTGCCGCACGCGATGCATGACGCCTTCGAACAGTTCAAGGCATTCCCGCAGGATGGCGTGGACAATCGCGCGCTGCTGGCGAAGGGCAAACTCACCATGCCGGTGTATGCGCTGGGTGCTGAGAAGTCTTATGGCCTTCAGATGAAAGCCGATCTCGATCAGGTGGCGACGAACGTCACCGGCGGCGTGGTTCCGGACTCCGGCCACTGGGTCATGGAGGAGAACCCCGACGGCACGACAAAGCTGATCGCTGACATATTGTCGAAGTAGCGTTGCGTATTTCCCCCAAACCGATGGAGAGAAGAATGGCCAAAGATAAAATGACTGACGCATCGCGTCGCGCTTTGCTCGCCGGCGGTGTTGGCATCGCCGCCGCAACCGCCGCAGTAACCTCCACACCGGCTGCCGAGTCGAAGAAGTTGTCGGCGCTGGTGGCGTCGAAGATGGCACGTGTGGCGAGCGGCTTCGTCACGACCAGCGATGGTGTGCAGATTTTCTACAAGGACTGGGGCTCGGGTCAGCCGATCGTGTTCAGCCATGGCTGGCCGCTGTCGGGCGACGACTGGGACAACCAGATGATGTTCTTCCTGCAGCACGGTTATCGCGTCATCGCGCATGACCGGCGTGGCCATGGGCGCTCGACGCAGACCGACAACGGCAACGACATGGATCATTACGCGGCCGATCTTGCGGCACTCACGGCGCGTCTCGGCCTGAAGAACGCCATCCATGTCGGCCATTCCACCGGCGGCGGCGAGGTCGTGCATTATGTTGCGCGCCATCAAGAGCGCGTCGCCAAGGCGGTTCTCATTTCTGCCGTGCCGCCGCTGCTCGCGAAGACCGATACCAATCCCGACGGAATCCCGGTTGCGGGTTTCGATCCCTATCGTCAGCAGACGGCCTTCAACCGCGCGCAGTTCTTCCTCGATGTCCCGGCCGGCCCTTTCTACAATTTCGACAAGCCTGGTGTGAAAACCGTTCCGGGTCTCATCCAGAACTGGTGGCGCCAGGGCATGATGGGCGGCGTGAAGGCGCAGGTCGATTGCGTGAAGGCGTTTTCGGAAACGGATTTCCGTGACGACCTGAGGGCGATCACCGTTCCGGTGCTGGTAATGCACAGCAAGGACGACCAGGTCGTGCCCTATGCGCTGTCGGGGCCGAAATCGGTTGCGCTCTTGAAGAACGGCACGCTCAAGACCTACGCGGATAACATGCCACACGGCATGATGACGACGCACGCCGACATCATCAACGCCGACCTACTGGCATTCTTCAAAGCTTGAAGAAATCGCGCGCGGCCGGAACAACCGGCCGCTCGCATATTTCTACTTCATCGCGCGCGAGACGGATCCGCCGCCATCGATCGCCTGACTGACCTGCGGATCGCCGTGATAGACGATCGCGCCGCCGCCATCGATGGCCGCGTTTAGCTGGCGTTTCGCCGTCACTTCGATATGGCCGCCGCCGTCAATCGCCGCATGAACGGTACGGGCGCCGATGGCCTGCATGTCGATGTGGCCGCCGCCGTCGATCGCCGCAGCGAAATTGTCCTGATCCGGGAAGCCCGTGGATGCCGTGATATGGCCGCCGCCGTCGATGGCGGCGGAGTTGAGGCTGGGCGTCACGATCTCGATCTCCAGATCGTAGACAGGCGGACAGTTCGAATTGCACACCTTGATCTCCAGAACATTGTCGTGGCGGATGCGGAAGGTTGTGTACTGCGTGCTGCCCTTGAGAAGGGTCACGCTTTGTGTGGCGCCATGCTTCACGAAGACGTGGCCGCCGCCCTCGAGGCCTATGCCGTCGAAATGCCCGACAGACACGACTTCGGCGAGAGCGGGCGAGGCGAGGAGGCCGAAAGCGGCGGCGAGGACGAGATGTTTCATGGAATCTCCGGGAGTGGGTTCTCCGCAAAAAGATAGTGGGCGTCCACTAGTTTCGCCGCATTGCGCGCGTTCGCCCCGGCCATGCCGGAGCCGGATGGCTCGCGAAAATCAGCCCACGCTTCTGCCTGCTGCGACCAGGGTTGGATCGCTGTCTGAAATTCGCCGCGGCAGGTGACAGCGAACCAATGTTCCGTTCTCGCTCTCGATCTCGACCCAGCCATTGTGGAGTTCCACGAAGCTGTTGACGAGGGCGAGGCCCAGCCCTGCGCCGGCGCGCTGGCCCGAGCGGCTCTTGGACTCGAAGCGTTCGAACACGTTGGCTTTGACTTCGGGCGCGATGCCCGGCCCGTTGTCGGCGACAGCGATCTGGACATCTTCGCCCTCGATGCGGCCCGACAGCGTGATCGTGCCGCCATCCGGCGCGTAGCGGAAGGCGTTGTTGAGCAGGCTGTAGATGACCTGCCGGATGCGGCGGTCGTCGCCGAGAAACATGCCGACGTCCTCGGCGCAATCGACGGCAAGCGTGATGTTGACCTTCGCCGCCCATTGCTGTGCGTGGTTGGCGACCTCGGTGAGCAGGACAAAGAGATCGAGGCGCGCCAGTTCGAGGCGCAGTCCGCCGGATTCGATCAGTGCGAGATCGAGGATATCGTCGATCAGGGTCGTGAGTGTCTTGGCGCCAGAGACGATGTTCTTCACATAATCCGCCTGGCGCGTGTTCAGCGCTCCGGGAACGCCATTGTCGAGCAATTCCGCGAAACCCATGATCGTGTTCAGCGGTGTGCGCAGTTCATAGGAGACGTGCTTGATGAAGTCCGACTTGAGGCGGTCCGCGGCTTCGAGCGCGGCGTTGCGTTCGTGCAGCGCGGATTCTATGCGCGAGCGATCCGTTACATCCGTGAAGGTCGAAAGGATCGCGCCATCCGGCAGCGGCGACAGGGACAGGGAGAGAATGGTGCGGTCGTTGCGTTCGAGTTCGCCCAGATCGCGTGCGCCGCCGCTGCCTGAGACGATCGCCTGGATCAGGCTCTCCCATGCCTGCGGGGCGCCGAATTTCTCCGCGCTCGCCGCCGCGATAAGGCGCACATGCGGTTCGCCGGCCAGATCTTTCGGCGTCAGCTCCCAGATGCGCGCGAAGGCAGCGTTGTAGAGCTTGAGCCTGCCGTCTGGCCCGAACACCGCCACGCCCTCCTGAAGCGTGTTCAGCGTTGCCGACTGCACCTTGATCAGCGTGTTGTAGGAGCTTTCCAGAGCGATGCGTTCGGTCACGTCTTCGTAGAGGAATGTCAGACCGCCGAAGGGATGCGGCTGCGGCACGACACGCAAGGTCTTGCCGCTTGGCAGGTGCCACAACTCTTCGGACAGGAAGTCGGCCGATTGGGTGTAGAGCGTGAGACGCTGGCGCTTCCATGCCTGATAATCGCGCTGCTCCGGAAGTTTGCGGCCCTCGCGCAAGCGGTCGAGAATTTCGCTGTCGCTCGGGTGCGTGTCCAGCCACGTTTCCGGCAAGCCCCAGAGCTTCGCATAGGCGCGATTGTAGAAAGTGAGCTTGGTGTCCTTGCCGAAGATGGCAACCGCCGTCGCCAGCCGGTCGAGCGTGTCGGCATGAGCATCGACGTGCTGCTGCAGCTTCGCGTCGGCCTGCAGGTTCTCGGTGATATCGACGGCGCTGCCGACGATGGCGCCACTGTCGAGTGGCGCATGGGTGAAGGCGAGTGCGCGGCGTTGTCCACCCACGACGGCAAAGCGGCGCGTTTCCTGTACCTGGCTGGCATTGCGCGCGGTCGCGGCAAGATCGGCTTCGGATTTGTCGAGCGTCGCCTGTTTGACGATGGCCTGCTCGGCATCGGTTGCGCCGGCGGCTTCCGCAAAGGCGCGGTTGCTCCAGACAAGCGAAAGAGATTTGTCGCGCAGCCAGACCGGCACCGGCAACGCGTCGAGTACTTTGCGGAAATCGATGTTCTGTGAGGATTTCTTCGCTTCATCCGGTTCCAACCACACTGCGGCCATGCCGCCGACAGCGCGTCCGCGCATATGGATGAGAAGGCCATTGCGATCGCGCACGGAAATCGCGAACGGGGTCGCGGTGTCGCTGAGCGCGTCCAGCGCACGCGAGAGTTCGAGCGCGTCATTGCCGTGCAGGCAGGAGTCGATCACCGCATCCGCCCCGGCATAGGAATAGGGACCGGAGCCGTCTCGGCCCCAAACGACCAGCGCTTCCTTGCTGGCTGACAGCAACGCGTCGCGTTCGCCGACCGCAGCCCGTGCGCGCGATCCCGCGACGCGCAGGGCACGCTTCAGGCGTCCGCTGATCTTCTGCTCGGCAATCGCCCAGAGCGCGGCGGCAACGGCGAGCGCAACCGCGCCGCCGGTGACGGCCGCCAAGGCCACGCCGCCGCCGTCGAGCAGCGAAAGCCCCTCGGCCGATGCTGGCGCGGGAAGAAGAATGAACGACGCCACAGCTATGCCAGCCGTCCGCCATACCCATCCATTCCCAGCGCCTGGGTTATTGTTATGTCCCTTGGTGGGACCCATCCCGGCAACCCCCGATTCCGGCCAAAACGGCACGAATCAATTCGGAATCAAGAAAGTACCGGGATCGGCTGAGTCCGCATAGGGATTGTGGTTAAGAAATCGTAAAAATCCCAAATCTGCCCACCGGGACCAGATTTAGGGGTAAGCAGAATATTCGAGTCAGCCGATCTCTCACCCTTCGACAAGCTCAGGGTGAGGGATTGGCTCGGACCCTTCATCCTGAGCTTGTCGAAGGATGAAGCGGCCGCTCTGTCTCAGACAATCAAACTTCAGAACGTCGGCGTGCCCATGCTGGCGCCGTCGAACTGAATGACGCGCGCGGCAGCCAGAACTTCCACCGTCAGCAGCCGCGCATTGACGCCCATGCGGTCGTAGGCGGGATCGGTGGCGCGCCAATGGGTCATGCAGCCGCAATCGGAACAGCGATGCAGCGTCAGATCGCGGTCGCCCCAGATGTAGGTGTCGGTCGGCACCGTCTCGATAATGCGGATGCGCGTGGGCGAGTCGTACGCCCACAATGTGCCGGTGCGGCGGCAGATGGAGCAGTTACAGCTTTTCACTTCCACGGGCGCGGTATCGAGTTCGATCCGAACCTTGCCACAGTGACAGCGTCCTTCAACCATTCAAGCCTCCAAAATGGGCAACGTTTTGTAGCGGAGTGTGCACCCGTGGATGTCAGCAGCGATCCGCAAACGCGCGGCCGGCTTCGGTCACGCGAACCATCGCCACGCCGCCGGCGTCGCGCTCGCGCGTGATAAGACCCCGCGCGTTCGCTTCTTCCCAAACAGGAAGGCGTGGGCACGATGTGCGCCACGCCTCCATGACCTCCGTGTATTCGCGAGGTTCCTTCGCAATCCATGAGACGAGATCGGCGATGAGTGGTTCAAGCGTATCGGCCATTTAACCCTCCTATCCGCTAATGCGGCCCGGTGGATTGAACATCACGTCGGTGCGCAGCACATATTTGCGGCCTTTAGTCACCGCGCTGCCCTCATGGAAAAGATCGTGACGGAAAAGGAGGGCCATTCCTGGCTCAGGAACGACGGTCGTTTCGCGGAATGTCGTCTCGCCACCCGTGAACCCGTCGTTGAGGTAGATCATGAACGTGAGAAAGCTTGTTTCGCCATTCTCACGGCGGAACGGTGCGTCGATGTGGCCTGCGAAGCGTTCGCCCGGATCATAGCGATAGAAACGGAATCGCTCGTTCACGCCAATGGCCTGCCGTGGGCCAAGGAATGGCGGAATATGTGTCCGCACACGCGACCATAATGCCAAAGCGCGATCGAAATCGTCTTCGATCACGCGCGCGTTGTTGCGGATGGAGTCAACGACTCTCGTTCCATCCGCCGTAACAACGGTTGCGGGTTCGTAACACACTTGCTCGGAGTGGCGGATGAGATCCGCGCATTCCGTCGCATCGATGAAGCCCGGGATCGTGAAGATGCCGTCGCCGAGCTCTGGCATGTCAGTACCTGTAGTGATCCGGCTTGAACGGGCCGGCTTCGGGCACGCTGATGTAGTCGGACTGCTTCTTCGACAGTTTGGTCAGCTTCACGCCGATCTTGTCGAGGTGCAGGCGCGCGACCTTTTCATCGAGGTGTTTGGGCAGCGTGTACACCTTCTTCTGGTACTTGCCTTCGTTTTTGAACAGCTCGATCTGCGCCAGCGTCTGGTTCGTGAACGACGACGACATCACGAAACTGGGGTGGCCCATGGCGTTGCCGAGGTTCACGAGGCGGCCTTCGGAGAGAAGGATCATGCGCTTGCCGTCCGGGAACGTGATCTCGTCGACCTGCGGCTTGATATTGTTCCACTTGAAGTTCTTGAGCGAGGCGACCTGGATCTCGCTGTCGAAGTGGCCGATGTTGCAGACGATGGCGCGGTCCTTCATCTTGCGCATGTGCTCGATGGTGA
>CAZCJI010000095.1:0-9273 GCA_964498625.1 uncultured Rhizobium sp. | reverse complement strand
CGCCTGAGCAGCCGCAAACTCGTGAGCCGCAGGCGGGATATCAACTTTCCTCGGGTTTCATATCTTGTGGCAAAACCATTGCTCTTACGATTCTACGCGCGCCCATGTTAGCTGTATGGAGTGGTCCGCTGGGTATTTTGCCCCTTTCACCGCCAAGTGCTTTCAAAACTTCTTGGTCCGAGCGACCAAGAAGATTGGTGCCATCAGAAATAATTGAAAGAACCTTCGACTTACCGTGTGTCTGCCGAGCAATTACCACCGGTGTGTTCAACACCTTAGAAAGAATGGTCTCCGAGCGGCGGATGGGCGATGTCGGATTTGCAAAATCAAAGCGCGAAACCGCAAGCGTAGAAGCGATCTATGAGCGGAGAATAGAAAATACTTTGCGTATCCCGTCATGGATTCCCGCGATTTTATTCCGGCAATCGTTTTGCGATTTGATTTGGAGTGCCACAGAACAATTATTTTGAGTTTCTCGCGCATGCCCCGGGCGTTATCTCGGGCACTAATCCGGAGAGCCCCATGGTATCGCGGCGTATTTTACGGGGTGGGTCAGGCCGCGCACATAGTCCGCACACGGATATTTTTAAGCTATTGATAATACAGGAAGAATCTGCTTCTCCATCATGGGGGCGACGGAGAATTTGTGACTCAAACTATTCATTCGATTAGACTTTTTGGCCAGGCGCTTTTGGCTGCCCGGATCTATTCCATTGATATCACCAAAGCCAGCCCTCGCAAGGATGTGACTTGCCCGTCATAGCCATTCCGCACGACGGTGCACGTTCGGCAAGGGGGAATTCATAGTGAAGACGGTGTTGATATCCGCTGCACTTTTCAGCGTGATTCTTATGTGCGCATCTGCCGCTCAGGCTGCGGACTATTCCGCGATGGCGCCGCTCGATCGGTACCTGATGGAACGCATCGCCGAGATCACGCTGGCTAAGAGTGCTGCGCCTTCTTCCATCTCGGACAAGGCGGCGGTGCTAGTCCTCACGCACCACGGCTACGAAACCGCGATCGAAGGTACCAACGGTTTCGTCTGCGCGGTCGAGCGTTCGTGGATGTCGCAATACGAGTTTCCGCAATTCTGGAATCCGCATATGCGCGGGCCGCTGTGTTACAATCCGGCGGCTGTGCGCTCCATTTTGCCCTACACGATCAAGCGCACGGAGCTGGTGATTGCCGGGCGCTCGAAGGCCGAAATCCAAGCTGCGATCAAAGACAGTATCGACAAGCACACGTTGCCGCCTCTCGAAGCAGGTGCGGTGACGTACATGATGTCGAAGAAGCAATTCCTCAACGACGGTGCGCGCAACTGGATGCCGCATCTGATGTTCTACTTTCCGCGCGCTGACGCCGCGACTTGGGGTGCGGATCTTGCCGGTTCGCCGCTGATGCTGAATCCCCAGTTTCAGAAATCGGCGGAGGCTATGAGTGTGATCATGGTCGGTGTGTCGCGCTGGTCCGACGGCACGCCGGCGCCGATGGGCAAGCACTGAGCGAGGGATCGCGCCGTGTTAGAGAAGCTTCCAGACGAGCCTGCGCAAACGCGGACTGAAGGCGAGCAGGAAGCCAAGCACTGCGACAAGGCCGAGAGTCGCCCAGGAATTGTTCTCCGCGAAGGCACGCGCTTCCTTGCCCAAAAGAACTCCGAACTCGCTCGCGTTCAGGGGAGCTTTCGCGGGCGCCGGATGTTTTGGAAACGCCGTCTTCGTCACGATGCGCGCGAGTATGATGACAAGGGCCGACACAAGAATCGCCAGGCCCGCCGTGCACAATGCTGCCGCCCAAGGCTGCATCACGGTCTCGAGCAGTTCGTAGATCGCAATGATGACGAACGTAATCGCCACCATGCCGCCCGCGATGGCGATCATGGCCGCGCCCGCGCCGATGGCGAGACGCGTCAGCATCCGGCTGATGGCTTGACCCATTCTAAAATCAGCGGCGGCCGAAGATCAGGCCGAGAAGCACGCCGATGCCGAACGCAACGCCGGCGGACGCCAGCGGCTGTTCCTTGATCTTTTCGGCAACGTGATCGGCGCTGGATTGGGTTTCCGCCCAGACCCGGTCGCCAGCGGCACGCGCGCGCTGCGCAGCTTCGGCGCCGGCCGCGCGAGCGGTCTGCTCGAGCAGCGATGCGATCCGCGTGAACTCCGCGCGTAGCTGCTTGAACTCGCCAGCCAGCGCTTCAACATTGGTCTCTGTGTCGGCCATTTTCCGTCCTCCGAGCAGCGTATTGTCCGCCAAAACAAGGTAAAAATAGGTTACGGGCGGGCTACCTGCTAGGGCACACCCTTCCGAGTCAAGCGGTAACGCAAAACCTCAAGGTTTTGGCGCAATTCGCCAGACGATATTGCCCACATCGTCGGCCACCAGCAGGGCGCCCTTCGGGTCGACCGCCACTCCGACGGGCCGTCCATAGGCGGTGTCGGATTTGGGGTCGGGGATGAACCCGGTCAGGAAATCTTCCGGCAACCCATCGGGCTTTCCGTCCTTGAACGGCAAGAACTCGACCTTGTAGCCGGACATCTGCGCCCTGTTCCACGAGCCATGCTCGCCGATGAAGGCTCCGCCTCTGTAGCGCGACGGAAAAGTGTCGGCGTTGTAATACGCAAGACCCAACGCCGCGACATGTGCGCCCAGCGCGTAGTCCGGCGCGATCGCCTTGGCGACCATCGCGGGGTTCTGCGGCTGCACGCGGCTGTCGATATGCCTGCCCCAGTACGACCATGGCCAGCCATAGAATGCGCCATCCTTCACGCTGGTGAGATAATCGGGGACGAGATCGTCGCCGAGCTGGTCGCGCTCGTTCACGACCACGAACAGCTTGTGGTCGATCCAGGCCATGCCGTTCGGATTGCGCAGACCGCTCGCGAAGATGCGTTCGTGAGAGCCGTCGGGATCGATCTGCAGAATGTCGGCGCGGCGCTTCTCGATATCGAGGCCCTTGTCGGCAATGTTGCTGCCGGAGCCGACGGTGACATAGATTTTCCCGCCGTCTTCGCTGGCGATGAGGTTGCGTGTCCAGTGATGGCCGACGGGAAGATCGAGGATCTTCTGTCCCTTCGCGGCGATCTGTGTTTCGCCGTCTTTGTAGGGATAGCGAACGACGCCATCGGTGTTCGCGACATAGAACCAGCCGTTCAACAGCAGCATCCCGAAGTTCTGATTCAGGCCGTTCAGGAACACCGCGCGCATGTCGGGCTTGCCATCGCCGTCGGTGTCGCGCAGCAGCGTGATCTCATTCGCGCTGGGTGGCGCTGAGCCATTCTTCACGTCCATATAATGTTCGACAACGCCTTCGATAGAATCCATTGCGGTGAGCGGCGGCGCGGCTTCGGCGACCAGCACATCCCCATTCGGAAGCACATAAATCCAGCGCGGATGTTTAAGACCTTCTGCATAGCGCGTGACGGTGAAACCTGCGGGTGCTGTCGGCGCGGCGCCGGCGGGCCATGGCGCGGTCGAATTCACCGCCATGTTCGGGATCGTCTGTGGTGCTGGATCGGGCAGCGTCGGGTTCGCGCCGAGATTCGATTTCGGTCGCGGATGGCCCCGATCGCAGGCAGCGAGCGCGAGCGGAAGCAGGAGTGCGACGGCAAAACGCTTCATGGAAATCTCCTAGGCGCCGGTACGTTCCTTGAAAAACTGGATCACGCGTTCCTCGGCCTGTTTGGTTCTGCTGCCCGGTTCGTCGATCAGATTTACGGTGAGCACCGAATGGGCGTTCATCGGGCCGGGCGCGGAATCCTCATCCTCAAACTCGTGAACCTCGAATTTGTCGCCAAGCTCTTCCTTCAGAAGCGCGAAGCGCTCGTCCGGCACCAGTTTGTCGCTTTTGAAACGCAGACCGATGGCGGAAAGGTTCTCTTCGGCGAAGCGTTTTTTCGCACAGGCGAATTCTTCCGGCGAAACGTCGATGCTTCTTTTACCGGCGCGTACAGTGACCGGCATGGAAGGCTGGGAAAGCACCGGCGCCACGACCGAAGGCTCGGTCATCATCGCGAGCGCGAAGCCTCCCGTGAAGCACATGCCGACGGCGCCAACGCCCTTGCCGCCGCACTCGCCATGGGCCTTGCGGGCCAGCGCGCGGAGCCAGTCCACCATTGGGCTCGATTTGCCGGCCTTCCACACATTGAATTCGCGCCGCACGCACATGCCCATGAACATCTGGCCGAGTGCATAGCCAGTCGAGACAGGTCGTCCAGGGTCTCCGAAAAGGCTGGGGCAGTAGACAGTCATCCCGGCGGACGCGACGCGATCGGCAAAGCGGATGACGAGCGGGTGCAGGCCCGGCATTTCGTGCATCACGATCACCGCGGGACCGCTGCCACGGCGATAGACCTTGCGTGTCCAGCGGCCGTCATCGAAATCGAAGGCGGTGTAGTCCTTTAATGCCGCTGCGTATTCCATCTTCACCCCTTGCCGCCTGAGCGATGCAGCCCGTACGCTGCGCGCCAGCTTAGTTCAACTGGCGGCTGGAAGGCGATGACCGACTCCGAACTTCTCCGTCTGCGCGAGAGCATCGACAATATCGATGCGGCCCTGGTGCATCTTTTGGCGGAGCGGTTCAAATGCACGCAGGCGGTCGGGCGCTTCAAGGCCGAGCATGGCCTGCCGCCTGCAGACCCCGCGCGCGAAGCCCAGCAGATCGAGCGCCTGCGCGGGCTGGCAAAGGCCGCCAAGCTCGATCCCGACTTTGCCGAGAAATTCCTGAGCTTTATCGTTACGGAAGTTATTCGCCATCACGAAGCGATCCGAAACGGCAAGGCCTGACCGCCGCCTTGCGGCAGGGGCGCGCCCCTGTATCATCGCCCGCAGAACGCAGGAGCCCCGCCGATGGATATTTCTTTTTCCCCCGAAGAAGAGGCCTTTCGCGCCGAAGTACAGGCCTTTATCGCCGAGGCGAAAACAAAGCTGCCGAAGACGGATGTCGGTGCTCCGGAAGCCGCGACGCGCTCCAAGGAAGACTATCTCGCCTGGCACAAGCTTCTCTACAAGAAGGGTTGGGTCGCGCCGCTATGGCCTAAAGAATATGGCGGTCCCGGCTGGAGTGTGACGCAACGCTACATTTTCGGGGAGGAAACCGCCAAGGCGGAGACGCCGGTGACATTGCCGTTCGGCCTGTCGATGTGCGGGCCGGTCATCTTCACCTTCGGCAACGATGAGCAGAAGAAGAAGTTCTTGCCGCGCATCTTGTCAGGCGAGGACTGGTGGTGCCAGGGCTATTCGGAGCCCAGCTCCGGCTCCGATCTCGCGAGCCTGCGCACCAAGGCAGTGCGCGAAGGCGACTACTACATCGTCAATGGCCAGAAGACGTGGACGACGCTCGCGCAATATGCCGACTGGATTTTCTGTCTCGTCCGCACCAACACGGACGTCAAGCAGCAGGAAGGAATTTCGTTCCTGCTGATCGACATGAAGTCGCCGGGCATCACCGTGAAGCCGATCATCGTTCTCGACGGCGCCCACGAGGTGAATGAGGTGTTCTTCGACAATGTGAAAGTGCCCGTCGCCAATCGCGTAGGCGAGGAGAACAAGGGCTGGACCTATGCCAAGTTCCTGCTGGTGCATGAGCGTTCCGGCATCGCACGCGTGGCGGGTTCGAAGCGGGCTGTCGAACGCCTGAAGGAAATCGCGCGTGCGGAACTGGACGATGGCAAGCCGTTGATCGAAACTGACTCTTTCGCGCACAAGGTGGCAGAGCTTGAAATCGAACTGTCGGCGCTCGAATACACCGAGCTGCGGACCTTGGCTGCGGAGTCGAAAGGTCAGATGGCTGGGCCCGAAAGTTCAATCCTGAAAATCCGCGGTACGGAAATTCAACAACGCATCACGGAGCTGACAGAAGAAGCCGTCGGCTACTACGCGCTGCCCAACGACCGCCGCAAGGGAAGCAACGAATATCCGGTCGGTCCGGATTATGCCGTCGGCGCCGCCGGCCGTTACTTCAACATGCGCAAAGCCTCGATCTATGGAGGTTCGAACGAGATTCAGCGCAACATCATCGCGAAGGCCGTTCTCGGCCTATAAGAAAAGACAGGGACGACGCTCATGGATTTCTCCTTCACCGAGGAACAGACGCTGTTGCGCAATTCGGTCGAGAAATATCTCGCCGCTAACTACAAATACGAGGACTGGCGAAAGTTCACCCGCAGCGAAGCTGGCCGCGATCCGAAACACTGGTCACAATTCGCGGAGCTTGGCCTCCTCGCCGCGCCGTTGCCCGAAGCGCATGGCGGCCTGGGCGGCGATGCCGTTTCCTCGATGATCATCATGCAGGAATTTGGCCGCGCATTGGTGGTTGAGCCCTACGTACCGACCGTGGTGATCGGCGGCGGGCTCATCGCTTACGGCGGCTCAGACGCGCAGAAGGAAGAATGGCTGGCGAAGATCGCCGGCGGTGAAACGATAATGGCGTTCGCCTTTGCCGAGCCGCAGGGCCGCTACAACCTCGCCGACCTCACGACCACGGCGAAAAAGCAGGGTTCGGTTTTCGTATTGAGCGGCCATAAGGCCGTTGTCATTGCGGCGCCCTGGGCGGATCAGCTTATCGTCACCGCGCGCACATCCGGTGGGCGCCGTGACGAAAAGGGCGTGAGTGTTTTTCTGGTCGACAAGAAATCCAAGGGCGTTTCCTGTCGCGATTTTCCGACGATGGACGGCACGCAGGCATCGGAAATTACGTTCGAAAACGTCGAGGTGCCGTCCGATCGGCTCATCGGCGAACTCGACAATGGATTGCCATTGGTCGAGCGCGTGGTTGACGAAGCCATTGCCGCCACCTGCGCCGAAGCGACCGGCGCGATGAAGGTTCTGGTCGATGCGACGGTCGAATACTCCAAGCAGCGCAAGCAGTTCGGCGTTCCGATCGGCAAGTTCCAGGCACTCCAGCATCACATGGTCGACATGTTCGTGAACTCCGAACAGGCCACTTCGATCACGTTGATGGTCACGCTGAAGCTCGGCGAGAGCGAAGTCGCGCGCAAGATGGCTGCCTCCGCCGCGAAGGTGCAGATCGGCAATTCGGGCCGTTTCGTCGGGCAGGGCGCGATCCAGATTCATGGCGGCATGGGCATGACCGACGAACTCAATGTCGGTCATTACTTCAAGCGGCTGACAATGATCGACACGCTGTATGGCAGCATCGATCATCATTTGAAGCGTTACGCCGCGCTGGATGCGGACAAGGCGGCGTGAGCGCGCTTCTCTTCGAGAAATCCGGTCCGGTCGTCACGCTGACGATCAACCGCCCGGAAAGCCGCAATCCGCTAGGTGAAGAAGGCGACGGCGAGCTGTTCGCCGAGGCCGCGGCGAAGATCAATGCCGACCGTGACGTGCGCTGCGCGATCCTGACCGGCGCGGGGCAATCCTTTTCCGCCGGCGGAAATGTGAAAGCGATGCGCGAGCGTTCCGGCGCGTTCGCCGGCGCGGGGGTGCATATCCGCGAGCGCTACCGGCATGGAATCCACAAGATTGTCCGCTCCATCTGGGGCATCGAGGTTCCGTTGGTCGCGGCTGTGAACGGCCACGCCATTGGTCTCGGCAACGATGTGGCCTGTCTTGCGGACATTCGTGTCGCCGCGGACAACGCGGTGTTCGGCGCGACGTTCCTCAAGATCGGTCTGGTGCCCGGCGATGGCGGCTCGTGGATTCTGCCGCGCGTGATTGGCTATCAGCGTGCCGCCGAACTCGTCTTCACCGCTGACACGATAGACGCCGCCACGGCGTTGAACTGGGGACTGGTTTCGAAAGTCGTGCCTGCCACGACGCTGATGGACGAGGCGCGGTCCCTTGCATCCCGCATCTGCCGTCAGCCGCCGGACGTGCTGCGCATGACCAAGAAGCTGATGCGCGAAGGCCAGAACGTGAGCTTCGACACGATCATGGAAATGTCGGCCGCCTACCAGGCGCTCGCCCATCTGACCGAGGATCACAAGGAAGCGGTGTCGGCGTTCTTCGAAAAGCGCGCCCCCGACTACAAGGGACGATAACAGGAGACTTCAATGGCCATTGGCGTGATCGCAACTCTGAAAGTGCAACCCGGCAAAGGCGCCGATCTCGAAGCTGTGTTAAAAGACCTCGCGGCGAAGGTTCGCGCGAACGAGCCGGGCAACAAATTCTACACGCTCTGCAAATCGCGCACGGCCGAGGATACCTACATCGTTATGGAGATGTATGACGATCAGGCCGCGATCGAAGCGCATGGCAAGTCGGACCATTTCCGTGCCGCCGGTCCCGGGATCGGCGCGTGTCTCGCCGGCCGGCCGGAGATCCAGTATCTCGACGCGGTCTAAACCGGCGAGAATGGCACCAGCATCGGCGTGCGTGCCCTGTAGGCGTCGTATTCCGCCGGGCCGAGTTCTTCTCGCAGGAAACGCTCTTCGAGTTTGCCTTTCATCCAATAGCCGATGACCAGCAACACAAAGCCGATGACTGCCGTCGTCGTGCCCTTGAGGAGCATCGTCGCGAGCGCCGCTGTGAGGATTCCGGTGTAGATCGGATGGCGGACGAGCCGGTACGGTCCTGTGTCGACAACGCGATGGCCTTCCTTGCGCGTGATGCGGCCCGACCATAGTGCGCCGAGATGAATGCGTGCCCACCAGCAGAACAGGAATCCAACCGCTGCGAGCCCAACCATCGCCCACTGGATTTCGAGAGAGAATTTCCAGAAGCGGTGAAAAAGTAAATCCATCCACATGAGCGGTTGCGTACTGCCGATGAAGGATATGAGCAGGAACACAAATCCAAAGGTGGTGAAGAACCTGTAGGGTGCCTGCCGTGACACACCTGCACCTTTAACGGTGCGATTGGCCCATCCCGCCGCTATGATCCAGGTCACCGCCCAGAGGGTCCACGGGATATAAATTGCGTTCTGCGGCCAAGCCCACATAGCCCACATTGTCTGTCCCTCCCACTACGCTTTGGACATGGGGCAGCGCAGGCGCGATTACAAGGCTGGGTTAGAATCTCAGCGCGGAAGCCTGCTTTACCAAGGGGAGCTTGCGGATGGCCGCGAGCGTCTTGTCGTCCACGCCGCCATCCACTTCCAGAAGCGCAATGGCGTCATTGCCGGGTGCGGAGCGGCCAAGTGCGAAGGACGCGATGTTGACCTTCGCATCGCCGAGCAGGGTGCCAAGGCGGCCGATCATGCCGGGCTTGTCCTCGTTGATGACGTACAGCATGTGCGGCGCGAACTCTGCATCGAGGTTGATGTCGCGCACCTGGATGAGACGTGGCCGTCCGTCGGAGAACACGGTCCCTGCGACA
>CAZCJI010000094.1:7809-9282 GCA_964498625.1 uncultured Rhizobium sp. | reverse complement strand
CGGCATAATAGAGCGCGGCAGGGTTGAACAGAATCATAAGGCCCCCGCCCCTTCGACTAAACCCTTTTCTTTTCGGGGAAATTCAGCGTTTTTCGGTCCGCTTTTCGTTCATTATCGCCGGGTGGCTTCGGCGAGCATCGGGCCGATCTCGCGATGCAGAACCAGATCGGCGATTTCATCCTGATCCGTCGGCTCGCGGTTGATGATGACGAGGCGCGCACCGTTACGCTTGGCGAGTGTGGGAAAACCAGCCGCAGGATAAACCACGAGCGAAGATCCCAGTACCACGAACAGATCGCAGGCGAGCGTAGCCTTTTCGGCGCGCGCCATTTCCAGTTCCGGCATCGCCTGTCCGAACGAGATCGTCGCCGTCTTCACGATGCCGCCGCAGAGCGCGCAGTCTGGTGGATCGCCATGCGTCTCGAAATGCGCGCGGATCGGCGCCAGTTCCATGCGCGCGCCGCATTCGAGACATTTGGCATAACGCGTGTTGCCGTGGATTTCGATCACCCGGTCTTCCGGCACGCCGGAATCCTGGTGCAGATTGTCGATATTCTGGGTGATGACATGACTGACGCGTCCGTCAGCGACCAGTGACGCGATGGCCTTATGCCCGGCATTCGGTTTGGCCGCAGCGAAAGACTCTTCCATTGCGAAGCGGCGGCGCCAGGCTTCGCGGCGCATCTCCGCCGAACCGACAAAATCGCGAAAGTCGATCGGCGCCATGCGCGTCCAGATGCCGCCAGGCGAGCGGAAATCCGGAATGCCGGACTCCGTCGAAATCCCGGCGCCCGTGAACACCACACCCCTGCGCGCCTCACCCAGCATCGTGGCGAGTGCGCCGATATCGCGGTCAGCGGTCAAGGAACAGGGCCGAGTTCAGTGGTCCGCTTTGCACTCGGCGGAAAGCCACTGCGCGTCGAAGGTACTGGTCGAATTCATCGGATGCCCGTCCGCCACCACGTTCATCGACACCTTGCCGGCATAGTGCTCGGCGGAGTCGAACCGGACCGACATGTGGCCGGTCCCCTGCACTTTGCCGGTGCACACCATGTCGGCGCTGACGCCGTCGGTGGACGTTTTCAGGTTCTGCATGGAGCAGTATTTCTCGCGCTCCTTCGGCATCGCCGGAATCTTGTCCATCGCGGCTTCTGCCGGCGTCATACAATGAGTCACGGTCATCGCATCGCCGCCCACCGGCAAATGAATTCCCATGGCGCGCATCTTTGCGAGTTGCTCGGGCGGAATCTGCGGCATGCCCGCCATGTCCATCTTGACCGTCACCTGCCACTCACCCGGCTTCGCGTGCATTGCCAGAGCCGGACCGGAAACGGCGATCGTCAATGCACCCAGTGCGACGGGCAGCATACGCAGTGTCATAAGAATCCTCCCAAAGACGCGGTGTTTCGTCGAAGCTGGCACGGCAAAGGCGCGAAGAAAATACGGAGCCATGTCATCTTGAGCCGGAAATTC
>CAZCJI010000094.1:0-7799 GCA_964498625.1 uncultured Rhizobium sp. | reverse complement strand
ATGGCGGACCGGCTTGCTGACCGGCGGCGCCGCCGGAAATTCTTGCCGCACGCGGCGAGAATTGACTGGCCCCCGGCGGCTGCGCGCGGAAATTTCCGCGGATTGCCGCGGTTTTCAACTTGGCGCGGCCTTTGCTCCCTCCAAAACGCAACGCAAAGCCTTTTAATGAGGGAACGCCATGACGATCTCTGCAAGCCATGCCATGAACTTCAGCCACCTTGTCGCTCCGCAGGGCCGCAGCACCGTCGGCTCCGCCACGAGCGCTGGAAAATCCGATTTCGACCACATCCTGGCCAGCACTGCCGGCGCCAATTCGGTCAAAGGCACGGCGGGCTTCGACCACACTGCGAACAGTGTCGGCGACCCCGGCAACGGCAAGGGCGTCAATCACTTGGCCTCCTTGGCCCTCGATCCGAACGCCGGCGAACAGACCACCGAAGGAACGGTGTCGAGCTCCAAAAACGGCGACGGCACCTATAGCAAGACCGTCGAAGAGGTGAATGGCCAGAAGGTCGTTGACATGGAGGTCACCTATGCCAACGGCAAGACCAAAGACGTCGAGAAGACGATCACGATGAACGCCGACGGCAGCAAGACCGTCACCAAGACCAATGCCAATGGCAAGACATCGACCATCGACGTGTCCAAATCACGCGATGCAAACGGCAATGTGACGATCTCCCGTGAATCGACAAACGCTAACGGAAAGACGACCGACAGCACGATCAGCGTGTCGAAAAGCGCGACCGGCGAAGTCGAACGCGACGTCACCCGCACGAATGCGAAGGGTGAGACCGAAACGCTCGATCGCATGACCAGCAACTCCGGCGGCGTCCGCACGGTCACCACGACCGGCACGGGCTATGACGGCAGTACCATCGACAACGAAACGACCTGGACCGTGACGGCCTGAGCCGGGCTCGTTCGCGAATATCTTCGATGCGCCGCTGGCGGATATCCGCCGGCGGCGTTTTCGTATCTACTCCACTTTCTCCGTGGAACCCGATAGCCTGTCGCTTGTTTCCGTCCAAGGAAACCAGCCATGATCCGCAAGCTCAAATCCGGCGAATATTGCCTCTATTCGCGCAAGAATGATCCCAAGACTGGCAAGCGCCGCAGTCTTGGAACTTTTAAATCGCGTGTGGCCGCCGAAAAGCATGAACGTGAAGTTCAATATTTCAAACGGCGTTGATCGTGGTCACGAAGAAGCTCTCCGCCTATCGCAAGAAGCGCGACTTCAAGAAGACCGCTGAACCGAGCGGCGAGAGAAAAATCGCGAAATCGAAGCACCTGCGCTTCGTGATCCAGAAGCACGATGCGACACGATTGCACTATGACTTCCGTCTCGAGCTGGATGGCGTGTTCAAATCCTGGGCCGTGACCCGCGGGCCTTCGCTGGATCCTGCCGACAAACGCCTGGCGGTGGAAGTGGAGGACCACCCGCTCGATTATGGCGATTTCGAGGGGACGATTCCGGAAGGGCAGTATGGCGGCGGTACGGTGATGCTGTGGGATCGCGGCACTTGGGAGCCCGAAGGCGACGCCGAGACGATGCTGAAAAAGGGCGATCTCAAATTCACGCTCGATGGCGAGCGCCTTCGCGGCAGCTGGGTGCTCGTACGCATGCGCAACGACAAATACAAAAGCAAACGTAACAACTGGCTGCTCATCAAGCATGACGACGCCAACGCGAAGAAAGGTGATGCGGAGAAATGGCTCAACAAGAACGGCACCTCCGTCGCATCCGGCCGCAAGATGGAGGACATCGCCGACGGCAAGGGAAAGAAGCCGACAGCCTTCATGCGCAAAGGCCGCAGCTTAAAGAAGGACGCGATATGGAATTCCGACAAGGGCGATGCCGCGAAAGCGCGCAAGATCGCGAAGCTTGCAGCCACTGTGCCCAAACGCAAGGCCGTTAGGGTCAAACACGTCACGTCGATCCCACGTTTCGTCGAACCACAACTGGCGAAGCTCTATGACCGACCGCCGTCCGGCGCCGGTTGGGTGCATGAAGTCAAATTCGACGGTTATCGGATTCAAATGCGCGTGGCGGATGGAAGGGCCGTCTTGCGCACGCGCAAAGGCTTGGACTGGACACAGAAGTTCGGCGCCATTGCGAAAGCCGGCGCACAACTTTCCGATTGCATGTTGGACGGCGAGATCGTCGCACTGGATCGCAACGGCGCGCCGGATTTTGCGGCGCTTCAGGCCGCGCTCTCCGACGGCAAGACCGATCAACTGATTTATTTCGTTTTCGATCTATTGTTTGCGGGCGAGGAAGACCTGCGGCCTTTGCCTTTGTCGGAGCGTAAGCAACGTCTTCAAAATCTCCTGACAGACAACCTGCCGACGAACCATTCGAACATCCGTTACGTCGAACACTTCGCAAGCGGTGGCGACGCAATGCTGCAGTCGGCCTGCCGCATGTCGCTGGAAGGGATCGTCTCCAAGAAGCTCGATGCGCCCTATCGTTCTGGCCGCGGCGACGACTGGACAAAATCGAAATGCCGCGCAGGGCATGAGGTCGTCATTGGCGGATGGGACGAGACCGAGGGCCGTTTCCGCTCGCTTCTCGTCGGCGTGCACCGCGGCAAGCATCTGGTCTACGTCGGCAGAGTAGGCACCGGCTATGGCCGCGACACTGTCGCGCGCATCTTCCCGCGCTTGAAGAAGGTCGAAACCAAGGAAAGCCCGTTCGGCGGCGACAACGCGCCGAAGCGCGGCCCGAATGTCCATTGGGTGAAACCAGTTCTCGTCGCCGAAATCGAATTTGCTGGCTGGACCGGCGACGGCAATGTGCGCCAGGCCGCCTTCAAGGGCTTGCGCGATGACAAGCCGGCCGATGAAGTCGAGGCAGAAAAACCCACGGTCGCGAGCAAAACGGATTTGGCGGAACCAAAGGCAGCGAAAATGCCCCCAAAGAAGACACCGGCAAAAGCCGGTTCAAGTGTCGTGATGGGCGTGCCGATCTCTCATCCCGACAAGGCGTGGTGGCCCGATGCCGGCGACAAGAAGCCGGTGACAAAGCTCGAACTCGCCGAATATCTCGAAACTGCAGGCGAATGGATGATGCCGCATATCAAGGGCCGGCCCTGCTCTATCGTTCGCGCGCCGGACGGCATCGGCGGCGAACGCTTCTTCCAGCGTCATGCCATGAAGGGCACGTCGAGCCTGCTCACGCTTGTGAAGGTCTCTGGCGACCGCCAGCCCTATCTGCAGATCGATCGGGTAGAGGGACTTGTCGCCGTGGCACAGATAGCAGGCCTCGAACTGCACCCCTGGAATTGCGCGCCGTTCAAGCCCGATCTTCCTGGCCGCCTCGTCTTCGATCTCGATCCGGCGCCGGACGTGAAGTTCGACAAAGTGATCGAAGGCGCCCTGGAAATCCGCGATCGATTGAAAGATCTCGGGCTGGTCAGTTTCTGCAAGACCACCGGCGGCAAAGGTTTGCACGTCGTCACACCGCTCTCGGCGGCTGCGAAAGACAAACTCGGTTGGAAGGAAGCAAAAGCTTTCGCGCGCAGCATTTGCCAGCAGATGGCGGCCGACAGCCCGAACAACTATCTCGTCACAATGGCCAAGAAAGACCGGGACGGAAAGATATTCCTGGACTATCTGCGCAACGACCGCACGTCGACCGCCGTCGCGCCTCTCTCGCCGCGCGCGCGTGAAGGCGCCACCGTGTCAATGCCGCTGACGTGGGCGCAAGTTAAAAAAGGCTTGGATCCCAAGAGGTTCACGGTGCGCACGGCACTCGCGCTCATCCGCAAGAGCAAGGCGTGGATGGAGTATCACGATTCCGAGAGACCGCTGGCGCAAGCGATCGGGAAACTGGCGAAGAGCTAGCGCTTCGTCCGCCGCCGCACCCGCTTTTCAGATTCTTCGGCGCGGCCTTTGTGCTTCAGGCTTTTCTTCAGCGCGGCCATCAGGTCGATGACATTTGTGTCCTCGACCGGTTCGGCCTGCACAATCTTCTCGCCCCTCTCCTTGCGGCGGATCAGGTCGCGCAAGGCCTTCTCGTAACGATCCTGGAATTTGCCGGGATCGAAGGAGCCTTCCTGCTGCTCGATGATCTTGGTCGCAATTTCCACCATCTGCTTGCTGGGACGCGCATCAGGAATATCGTGGAAAGCGTGCCTGGGGTCTGCGACTTCGTTCCGCATACGGAGTGTATAGACCACGATGCCCTTGTCGCGCGGCTCCAGCGCCACCAGCCGCTCACGCGTATGCATAACCACGCGTCCGAGCGCGATTCGATCTGTCTCGCGCAATGCATCGCGGATCACGACATAGGCATCCACGCCGCTGTCTTCGTTCGGCACCAGATAATAAGGCTGATTCCAGAACAAGCGGTCGATGTCACCGGCATCGACGAAACGCTCAATCTCCATCGTGTGCGTTGTCTCGAGCTTGACGGCCTCCAGCTCCTTTGGCGTCACGATGACATAGTTGTTCTTTGAGACCTCGTAGCCCTTCACAAGATCGCTGCGCTCCACCGGCCCGGTGTCAGGATCGGTCGGCACCATGCGGATGCGGTTGTTGGTCTCCGGGTTGAGCAGATGGAATGAAATATCGCTAGACCGCGACGTGGCCGTGAAGAGCGCCACCGGACACGACACCAGCGAAAGGCGCAAATGGCCCTGCCAGATCGGCCGCGCACTGAGCTCGGCTGCGCCCTCGTTGCGCGCGGGCCCACGCACTGCCGTCTTTTTCTTCCTCTTGGAAGCGACTTTCTTCTTCGTGGCCATTGTGTTCCCCGGATGGACCCTAGGAAACGATCATACCGCCCGAAGTTTCCTCACCACCAGCCGCGATATTTGAACCAGGCCATCGGCAGGATCGTGCTGAGCGCGATGATGCCGAGCCCGATCCAGTATCCGTAGTGCCAGCTCAGCTCCGGCATGTTGTGGAAATTCATGCCCCACATACTGGCGAAGAAGGTCGGCGGAATGCCGACCACGGACACGATGGTCAGCACCTTGAAGATGTCGTTCTGCTCGGTGTTGATGAAGCCGAGATTGGCGTCGAGCAAGAACTGCGCCTTGTCCGACAGATGGGTCTCATGCTCGATCAGCGATTGGAGGTCGCGCCGCGCCGTTTCCAGGCGCGAGAGAAACGCCCTGTCGCGCCAGTGCGCGCAGCTTTCCATCGTATAGGTGATGATGCGCTGCAGGCCGAGCAGTGTCTCGCGGATTTGCGAGAGATGCTCGCCCTCGTACCCGATCCGCGTCAGCATCTGTCGCAGCAGCCTGGTCATGCGCTTGATGTTCTGCATCTCCGGTACTTCGGTACGGCGGAAGACACGCTGCGAAATCTGCATCAGTTCGGCGGCGATCTTCTCGAGCTGATCGGCGCTGAAATCGACCATCGCCTCCATCATCATCGCGAACACATCCGCGCTGGCGGATGGGGCCTTGTCGGTCTTGAGCCGGTCGAGCACGGCGCCGGTCGTATGCAGGTGCACAAAATGGATGGTGACCAGCACGTTTTCCGACAGGATAAAGCCCATCGGCGATGGAGTCAGAACCCCGTCATTGTCGGCGGTCGTTACCGGCAAGTTCATGTGCAGGACATCGCCATCGCGTGACAGCCGGCTGGACGATTCGATCTCCTCAAGTTCGCTGCGCGGCGGCACGCGCAGACCGTGCTCCTTTTGAACCCGCTCCACTTCTTCCGGCGTCGGATCGAGCAGGTCGATCCAGAGCCCGCGTTCTGATTTGCGTTCGGTCAGCATGAAGAAGAGATACCCTGCGTTGCGGGCCAAGGGAACGCCGCAAATCGGGAAAAGTGGCGGGCCATGCCCGTATGGATGAATCGGTCGCGGCCTGACGGCGTTGCTCCCGTCTTGCGCTAAAGTACACTGAGGCAATGGCCGTCTATACCGCTATTTCCCCTGAGGAGCTCACCGAATTCCTTGCCGCCTACGATGTGGGATTGCCACAGAAACTGGATGGGATCGCCGAAGGCGTCGAGAACTCCAACTATCGGCTGCAGACGGATCGCGCCAACTACATCCTGACGATCTATGAGAAGCGCCTGCGGGCGGACGATTTGCCCTTTTTCCTGTCGCTGATGGCGGGTCTTGCCGAACGCGGCGTGCGTTGTCCGCTTCCATTGCGCAGGCGCGATGGCGCGTTGTGGGGCTATTTCAAGGGCAAGCCGGCGGCATTGCTGACATTCCTTCAGGGCCGCTCGCGCGACCGCCCGCAGGTTCAGCACTGTGTGGCCGCGGCAGCCGCCTGCGCACAGCTGCATATCGCGGGCAGCGATTTGACGCTGGCACGGCAGAACGAGCTTGGACTTGAGGGCTGGCACAGGCTTGCGGACGCCGTGCTGGAGAGGGCCGATACCGTTGAACGTGGGCTAGGCGCTCTTATCGCGCAGTCTCTATCACATCTCGACCGTGTCTGGCCCCGGGGGCTGCCGGCAGGCATCATTCATGCCGACCTTTTCCCCGACAATGTCCTGTTCGCGGACAACCGGGTTTCCGGGCTGATCGACTTTTATTTCGCTTGCAACGATGCGTTCGCCTATGACCTCGCGATCATGCTGAACGCGTGGTGTTTCGAAAGCGACGGTTCGTATAACACAACGAAGGGCAGCGCGATGATCGCGGCCTATCGGCGCGAGCGCGACCTTTCGCAAGCCGAAATCGACGCGCTGCCGGTCCTCGCTCATGGCGCCGCGCTGCGTTTTCTCCTGACACGGCTCTATGATTGGCTTCACCCGGACAAGACGGCGATGGTCCGGCAGAAAAATCCTCGCGACTTTTCCAAGCGCCTGCGCTTCCACGCAAAAGCCCAGCGCGCCGGCGACTACATCCTCTGACGAAGCGTGCGTGCGATAAAGCCTTTAACCGCGGACACATCAGGCGGCAGATTTTCCGCGCGCTCCGGCTTTCCGAACATGGCCGCGATGGACGGCGGCATCTCGATTTGAACACCCGTCGCGCGGCGCACGGCGTCCGGAAACTTCGCTGGATGCGCTGTGGCCAGCGTCACGACAGGAGCATCGGGGCTTGCATCCAGGCTTCGTGAAACCGCCAACGCCACCGCGGTGTGCGGATCGATCATCATGCCGCGATCCCTGTGGATGCGCGTCATCTCCGAAAGCGTGCCTTCGTCATCCGTGCTGGCCGCTAGGTAGCGTTTCCGAAGCGCATGAAGCATGTCCGCCGGGATCGCCAGAGCGCCAGTTTCGCCGAACGATCGCATCGCGATGCCGGTCCATTCCGGATCTTCACCGCTTGCCAGATAGAGCGCACGCTCGAAATTGCTCGCGATCTGGATGTCCATCGACGGGCTCAGCGTCTGACGAAGTTCTTCCCTGTTGTAGGCACCCGTGTGCAACGCCCGCGCAAGGATGTCGTTTGTGTTGGTCGCAATCACAAGCTTGCCGATGGGCAAACCCATCCGCGCGGCGCAGGCGCCTGCGAACACGTCACCGAAATTTCCCGTCGGCACCACGAACACCGGCGCGCCGTCAAGTTGCGAGGCGGCCGTGAAATAATAGACGCATTGCGCGACGATGCGCGCGAAGTTGATCGAATTCACGGCCATCAGCGCCGCGCCTCGCGCGAAACTTGCGTCCGCGAACAGCGCCTTGACGATGGATTGCGCCTCGTCGAACGATCCGTTCAGCGCGATATTGTGGACGTTTTGCGCGGTGGCGGTCGTCATCTGCAGCCGTTGCACCTCGCTGATGCGGCCATGCGGATGAAGCACGAACAGTTCGATGTGCGGCAGTCCCGCAAACGCCGCAATGGCGGCCGAGCCGGTATCCCCCGAGGTCGCGACGAC
>CAZCJI010000093.1:0-9401 GCA_964498625.1 uncultured Rhizobium sp. | reverse complement strand
CTCGCGGTGGGCAGAGGCGTTCGGGCGCGATCAAATCATTTGCAGGAAGTATGAGAAAGCGGGACTGAAAAACGGCAGCATTGTCGAGGATATTCTGGCCGTGATGGGTATTCCAGCGGATATTCCTTTCGAATGGCCGGAAAGGCTCAATGAAAGTCTTGATGCGGAATCCCTCGAGTTTCTGCGCCTGTTCAATCAATACTTTTCGCAGTTTGAAAAAAATGGACTGAGGCCGAACCGCGGCAATCTGGTGCCGCTGCTTAGTCAGATATCCAATGGGCCGTTGGCGACGCTGTCGCTGGACGAGCTGGCCAAGTTTATGGCGGGTTTCGAAGAGTCGAACAGGCGGGTGGCGGAAGAGTATTTTGGCGGCGCGATCAGCGGCTCGGACGACCCCCTTTTCCTGCCTCGTGCGGATACCAGGCAGCGCGCCTCTGACGTGCCACTCAGCGTGGAACGCGCGGTTGAAATTTGTGCTTGGCTTTGGGGACAAAAGCAGACACAGGTTGATCGGTTCACCGAGCGGTTGAAGAAGCATAAGGGCACCCAACCGGAGCCAGGCAGATATCCCCGGCGGAACCGGAAACTGCGCGCCGGTTCGAAAGAGTAACGCTTCTATCGGGACGCCGGAACAAGAGCCCGGGATTGCGAAATGCTGCCGATGGCCCGAACGCGGAATTGACGCGCCGGTCAGAATCGCAGCCTTTCCGCACTCGCGAGCATCACGCGATCTGTTCACCGACGAGCCGGTTGGCGTGTCTGTCAATAAACTCGCGGTCGCGGCGAAAGCGCGCTTCGATCCATTCGATCTGCTTTTGCGTCAACTCCTCGCGGCCTGCGCCCGGCGGGCTGGCATTGGCCTTCGGCGGCTTCACGAGATCGGGCACGCCGATCTTCTTGGAGACGATTTCGAGTCCGGCATCGAGATTGTCGTAGGAAATCAGCAGATTGGCGATCAGCCGGCCTTCGGCGCTGACGAAGCGGGTGTACTGGTTTTTGAGCTGGTCGGCGTTCTTGGGAACCCATTGGGCGATGAACTGGTCGAAGTTCATGCCGCCGGTGTAGAGCCGCGCGTTGTCCTTGAACTGTTCGCGCTTGTGCGAATTGTAAAGACTGAGAACGAAATCTACGGGATCGCGAATGACGCCGAAGATGAAAAGCTCGTCGATATTGGTGACGCCGAAAAGCCAGCGGAACCGCTCGACGGATTCCACAAAGGTCTGATGTTTTCCGAAATTGGCCTGCGTCAAACGCAATTCGGCGTGCGGGGCCAAAACGCGCTCGATCGACGTGGAGGCCGTCTTGAGATTGGCGATAAAAAGAAATTTCTTGCTAAGGCTCAGCAGCATCGCGTCCCCCTGAAACGCATCGAATTTTCAAACGCTCCCTCATGATAATGTTGCCAGCTTGCGATCAGACCGTCCGCCCGGATGCGTGCTCAGGTGTGCAGGAAGAAATCGAAGTCCGGCGGCTGCCGCTCGAGACGGGCATAGTCGTCGAGCGCAACGGCTTCGAGAACCTTCAGGCGCGCCAGAACATCGTTCTCACGGCAAGCATAGATCCAGCGCACACCGACGCCGCAAGACCGAAAATCCCTGCCGCCCGTTGAAAGGCGGAAATCCGCGGTCGAGTCGCTGGAAATGCTGATGACGATGAGCCGATTGACATCCGGCGCCGGCGGCAAATCCAGCGAAACTGTCTTGTCCCTCTCCGCCTCCAACGACACGACGGTTGGCCGAATCCCATCGATCTTGAGCGTCGCGAGGCTCGATTTGCCCTGCACGCCTTTCAGCCCGAGATAGACACGGATGCCCTGTCCGGCCACGTCGCTGAGCACAAACGCGACCTGCGAAGGGCCCGCGCCCTTGATCCAGCAGCCCCACGGTTCCGGCCACCACCAGCCCGGACCGTTGCGGTAGATCTCGCCGCTTTTCAGGCCCGCGTGCAATGTCGACTTTTGATTGCTGGTCAAGGGATGGAGGACGCCCATCTCCGCCTCGACCGGCCAGATGCCGTATCCCGCCGTTGTCTGCGCCACCAGCGGCTCAGCCAGCGGAGTTTTTGCCCATTCGCGCAGTTGATCCACAATTTGTTCGCTGATCGCGCCCCAGCTACGGGCACGGAATTCGGCAATGATCTTCAACTCGCGCCGGGCACGGAACTTTTCGTCGTAGACGATCCGTTCGACGGCATCGAGCATGTCCTTCTCGGACGACGCATCGAAATATTCCGCGAATTGCCCGCCGGCTTCTGGAAGAGACGACGTGTTGGCGATGACCGGCACCTTGCCGTAGCACAGCGCCTCCGTCACCGGCAGGCCCCATCCTTCATAGGAGCTGGGATAAAGCGTGCACACGCAGTTTTCGTAGAGCACCGCCAATGCCGCGTCGGAAATCTTCGACAGCATCAGGACGTGATCGGTCAGCAACTCGCTCGCGTTGAGCTTTGCGTAGGCCGCATCGTTCAGCCAACCCGGGTTGCCGACGCAAACCAGTTTGGGAACATTCTTGAGGCCGTGCTTTTTGATCAGCTTCAGCCACACATTGAACGCCGTAATGTGGTTCTTGCGCGACTCGATCGTCGAAACGAAGAGGACGTAGTTGTTCTTTTCCAGCCCCATGGTGCGCAGGAAGTCGATCGGATCGCCGATCTCTTCCTGGATCGCAAACTCGCTCAGGGTCTTGCGGAAATCGGCGTCGAGCGTGACGACCGCGGCCTTGCGGGGGCCGTAGCCGAGCTTTGCGCTCACCGTCTGCAAATCGGCAAGCGTCGCCTTGGAATTCACCAGGAAGAAATCGGCATGGTCGAAAGCGCCGATTGCCCAGGTGATGAAATCCTGCCGCAGTTCCGAAACGCAGTGCTCCGGCGCCATGACGGGAATGAAGTCGTGCACAAAGGGAACATAACGAACACCGTAAAGGCTCTTCGCCAGGCGGACATTCAGGAAATAATTCTGCAGCCACCACGACGTGCCAAGATTGAGCAGCACGCTGCCCCGCACGAAACTGAAATAATACCGGCTCTCCAGAACGGAATCGAGATCGGAGAGAAGCGCCGTCCACTCGGGTGCTTTGTGATCGCCGCCCGTCACCGCCTGCTTGCACAGCGAATGGAACAGTACCTGCGGAATCTCGATCCAGAAGTCCGTCTCCTTCGTGAAGCAGACGACGGAATAGACGACACCGGGAACAGCGGCTTCGATGGCGTTCTGAATGACTTCCATCTGAACGCGCTGGATGCCGGTCGGCAGGCGCGCATTGTGGAAATAGTGCATCAGGTCGCTGACATCGAAGACGATGTGGAGATTCTTGCTGTCGGTCTGCTTGGCCCCACGCGGATAGCGGCTGGCCACCGGCGTCAGGGGGCGCGGCGCTTTCTTTTCCGTCGAAACCTTGTCACGCAGCCGGTCGATTTCCTGGCGAGCGTCCCCCAGGGTCGGATCGATTTCCTTTGCGCGGGAGTAGGCTTCGAGGGCCAATCCCGTCTGGTTCTTGATCTTGTAGAGATGGCCGAGCTGCAGATAACCGTCCGCGTCGTCCGGTTTCAGTTTCAGCGCTTCGCGATAGGCTGCTTCGGCGCCGTTGAGGTCGCCGCTTTCCTTCCGGGCGTGACCGAGCTGGATCCAGATATGCTGAAGCGCCGGATTGAGCGCCAGTGCATCCTCATAGTTCTGCCGCGCGCCATCCCAATTGCGCGCGTCGCGACAGCGATCGCCGATCGTGATGTAGCCGCTAACGGTATTCTTGGCCTTGGCGGCCTGTTTGGGCGCCGAACCTTCAACGGCGGACTCAGGCGTGTCGGAAGACATCATGACAACACTCGCAAATATTCAGGGGCGGCCGGCAATCTAGGTCATCGAACCCGCAAACTCCACAGACCCGCGGCTTTTCGTGCGGGAGCTGGAATTGTCGCGGGAGGGCCGGGCGCGACCACGTGACCAGCCGGATGGTAAAGGCGCCGCACCCAACAGGCACAGATATCAGGAAGCCGCCGCAACTTTTGCCTTCTTGCCACGGCGCTTTTCTTTGGCGCGCTCCCGGCCCTGGTTTTTGATAGCCCTGCGCTTCTCGGTGGCTTCAATATAACGGAGTTCGGCCTCTGCTTCGCGCATACGCAGCTCCGCGAGATGGACGCGGCGCTCCAGTTGCTCGACATCGTTCTGCTTGGATTTGCGAAGAGTTTTCCGCTCGAATCTCTCTTCAGCGCTCGAGGTCTTTTCCGTCGGCGTTTCGGTCGACATCGCCATCTATCCTTACGATTGTTGAAAAAGCGCCGCATCGAGACAGTCGGTTGCGGCACCGGATTTCACCCGAATTTCTCAGCGCAAGCAAGCACATGCCACAAAAGCCCGTCAAACAAATCTTCCCTGCCTATACCAAAATGTCGCGAATCCGCGCGCAAAACTCTGATCCGGAAAGGGTTCGCGCTATTTTCCCTGCGCGTTCTTCACCGCGAAGCCGGATTTGATTTCGCTTTTATCGGAGAATTGGAGCGTTACATCGACCACAGCACCAGGCTTCATCGCCGGCGCCGGGTTCATGCACATCAGGTGATAGCCGCCGGGCGCAAACTTCACCTCGCCGCCTGCAGGCACCGCCACGGTCTTGACGTCCTCCATGCTGCTCATGCCGCTCATGTTCATGCTCTGGTGGAGCATCAGCATGCCGCAAGCCGGCGAGCTCGCGCCGGTGAGCGCAACTTCGCCCTTCCCGGTGTTCGTGACCGTGAAATAGCCCCCGGACGGAACCTGCGGCGTCAGATAGCGGAACCACGCATCGCTGACCTTGACGTCGGCTGCGTGGGCCGCTGTCGCGAGAAACAGCGCCGCTGTCGCGATTTCAAATGCCCAGACGCGCATGTTCTTCCTTCTCCTCATTGATCCGCATGATCGCAAGCACGGCGATCATCGCGGCAAAACTCGTCAACGTTCCCGGAAGCCAGATGATCAGTCCGCCATAGTGCTGGTCGCTGAGCGCCGCCATGTCGAAAATGCGTCCGCAGATCGTATAGACCGGATAATAGTCCGTCATCGACAGCGAGAGAATGGCGCCGAGCACCATCTGCGGCAATTCTATCAGCAGGATCATCAGCCCGCGCATCAGGCTGGAGAGCCGCGCCGGCGGTTTGGGGCGCGGATCCAGCACCAGCCACCAGAAGAAAATCCCGTTGATCGCCATCGTCCAGTTCATCAGCGCGTAGAGATTTGCATCGAGCATCACGCGCGTGTGGATCGCCGGGATCAGCCAGAAGTACAGCAGCCCGACGAACAGCACCGGCGCCACGGCCGGGTGCTGCATGAAATCGCAAAGCCTGCGCACCGGCTTTGAATCGAACACGGGGCGCACGAAGTCCGGCATGCCGGCGCGGATCGAAGGTCCAGCGGCGCCGAGCGCGATCAGGAACGCGCCCAGATGATGCAGAACGAAATGCGCGGCGCGGTGCACGAAGAACATGTGCTGCGCATAGAAGTCCACATGGGTCTGCAGCACCGCGTAGTCGAGCGCGATGCCGAGCAAAAAGCAGAAGGCTCGCAAAAGTCCCGGACGCTCTTCCGCCGCGAGCGTCGCGCGGCCGCGGAAGAACCACACGAGCGACAGCACTGTCACCAGGAACACCGGCCACGAAAACTCCCACGGCATCCAGAACGGCAGGTCGGCCGGATACAGCGCGCAGAGGACATAGATCGTCGCACCCACCGCAAGCAGCGCGCCGTAGGCGAGCCAGGCGCGCCACGGCGAGCGTTCGAAGACGGGGATCGCGGTCATCGCGCGGGACAATGGCCCTCCCCGTTCCACCGCTCCAGAGGTTTTTGGCCGCAGCGCCGAACTTACGCGCCGCACCGGCCATATGCTAAACGAAAGCCATGAAGGGAACGCTCGGCCGGTTACCGGCGCTGCTCGCTTGCCTGCTGCTTCTGTCGTGCGGCAGCGAGAAGCCGTATCACATGACCGATATCACCGGCGCGATGCCGAAGCTCCAGCTCCGCATGGAGCGCGCCAACGACCACGCCATTGTCAGCGCCGATTCCTATCGCGGTAAGGTCGTGATCCTCTATTTCGGCTATACGCATTGTCCCGACATCTGCCCGACGACGCTGGCCAATCTGTCCGAAGTGCTCAAGCGCCTCGACACCCGCGCCTACGATGTGGCCGTGCTGTTCGTCAGCGTCGACCCCGACCGCGACACGCCCGATGTGCTCGGCAAATATGTCCGCAGCTTCGCGCCGCAGATCGACGGGCTGACCGGGCCGCCGAACGGATTGATGGCGCTGACGCGGCGCTATCGCGTGCTCTATTCCGTGACCAAGGATTCGCCGGGGCATCCCTACGAGGTGATGCATTCCAATTCGGTGTTCTTTTTCGACCGTTCCGGCGCCGCTCGCCTCGTCACGACATCGACCGACGACATTGCGGGCATCACGGAGGATGTGCGGCGGCTGCTGGATTAGTTGAGCGGCTGCGGCGGCGTGATGACGTGATGCTGCTGTCCGGTCGCGTGGCGGACCCGGAACATGCGGAACACATAGGATCCCTCGCAGGAATCCAACGTGACTTTCGAGAACATCGGCAAGGGATGCTGCAACGTGCCCAGTTCGGCGCGCGTCGTGCCCTTCAGGCCGGTGCACAGCAGACCCGAATCCCCCTTGATCTGTGGATTGTAGATGATCCAGGCGAGTTCGCCCGCACCCACCGCCTTGGGATCGCTCATTTCGGCGTAGGAATCGTTCATGGTCGCGATCTGGACGCTGACGGCGATGGGATTGGGATTCTTGATGAAGACCACCTTGCCATCGACGGCCACCAGCCAGCCAAGAAACAGCAAAGGAAGCCCAAACAGAGCCCCCGCAATCACCAACGCCATACGCATACTACCCACCCGCGCACTGCCCCATGTGGCAACTTATATGTGCAGCGCCTTCTTGTCAGCATCCAGCACGGCCTCGTGCATCATTTCGCTTAAGGTTGGGTGCGGGAAGATCGTGTGCGCGAGGTCTTCGTCGGTGAGTTCGCCGGCGCGCGCGATGGTGTAGCCCTGGATCAGCTCGGTGACCTCGGCGCCGATCATGTGCGCACCGAGCAGTTCGCCGGTCTCGGCATCGAACACCGTTTTCACAAGGCCTTCCGCCTCGCCGAGTGCAATCGCCTTGCCGTTGCCGATGAACGGGAAGCGGCCGACCTTGATCTTGCGGCCCGAGGCTTTCGCTTTCGCCTCTGTCATGCCGACGCTCGCCACCTGCGGCCAGCAATAGGTACAGCCCGGCACCTTCGACGGATCGAGGGGATGAACGCCTTTCACGCCCGCGATCTTCTCCGCGACGATCACGCCTTCATGCATCGCCTTGTGCGCCAACCATGGCGGCCCGACGAGATCGCCGATGGCCCACAGCCCCGGCTCCCCGGTGGCGCCCCATTGATCGGCGACGACGTGGGTCTTCTCGACCTTCACGCCGAGCGCTTCGAGACCGATATTCTCGACGTTGCCGACAATGCCGACCGCGAGGATGACGCGATCGACGGTGATGGTTTCAGTCTTGCCAGCCTTTGCCTTCAGCGTTGCCGTGACGTTATCGGCGCCCTTCGCGAGTTTCTCGACCGTGGTGGCGACCTTGATCTTCATGCCCTGCTTGAGGAAGGCCTTTTGCGCGAACGCGGAAATTTCCTCGTCCTCGACCGGCAGCACCCGGTCCAGCACTTCCACCACCGTCACGTCGCTGCCGAGCGTGCGGTAGAAGCTCGCGAATTCGATGCCGATGGCGCCGGAGCCGACGACGAGCAGCGACTTCGGAAACGAAGTCGGCACCATCGCCTCGCGATAGGTCCAGATCAGTTTTCCGTCCGGCTCCAGCCCCGGCATGGTGCGGGCGCGCGCGCCGGTTGCGAGCACGATGTTCCTGGCTTCGTAGTCCGTGGTCTTGCCGTCTTTCGCGACAGCGATCTTGCCTTTGCCGGTGAGTTTTGCCTCGCCCGCGATAACGGTGATCTTGTGCTTCTTCATCAGGAAGCCGACGCCGTTGGAGAGTTGCTGCGCCACCTTGCGCGATCGGTCCACGATTTTAGCGATATCGAATTTCAGATTGTCGGCGCTGAATCCGAACTCGTTCAGCCGGTGCATCAGATGCCAGATTTCCGATGAGCGCAGCAGCGCCTTGGTCGGGATGCAACCCCAGTTGAGACAGATGCCGCCGAGCTTGTCGCGTTCCACGACGGCCGTCTTCATGCCCAGTTGCGCGCAGCGAATGGCGCAGACATAGCCGCCGGGCCCGCCGCCGATCACGATGACATCGAAAGCCTCGGCCATGAAAACCTCAAACGTTCAGGAAGCTCAGAATCAATGCGCCGGCGAGCGCCGGTATCGCGCAGAAGCAGACATAGAAGAACGACACGGTCACGAACTTCACCACCGTCCAGAACCAGTTCTGACGATAAAAGGTCCGCGTCGCGATCAGCGTATAGAGACCGGCGATCACCAGCGCGGCCCACGCGACCGTGGCGCCCGGTAGAATCTGCGCCGCGCCCGCCGCCGCCAGCAGCAACACAAAGCCGAAGGTATGGATCGTCAGCGAGAAGATCAGATGATCGACGAAGAAGAACTTCTTGCGTTGCCGGACATAGAAAAGCGCCAGCAGCATCGCGTAAAGCGGCATCAGCAGAAACAGGATGCGCGGAATCCATGTCGTCAGCGAATTGTTGAGCGCCGCCGGATCGTTGACCAGACGCTGCAGCCCGTCGAACAGATGCCGCTCGATCCAGCTTTTCGCGGCTTTCACCTTGACCTTGACGGCCTTGACCTTCTGCGCCTGATCGGGCGTCAGCGGCTTGTCGGGCTTCGGTTTGTCACCGATGTCTATATCGACATTGGCGTCGCTGAGCTTTTTGCGCGCTTCCGGCGTCAGTTCCGTGTGATAGGCGCCGATGGGTGCGAAGAAATAGATCTTGGTGGAATAGCTGTAATGCCCGCCCGGCGATTTGGCCTTGGCGTTGTCCAGCTTGACCATCTTCGGCATGAATTGCGCGTCTGAATCGTCCTTGTCGTAGGCCGGATTGGGCACATAGGCCTGACCGTTGATCCAGGTGATCTTGGTCGGGGTCGCCGTCACGACAAGCTGGACCAGCGCGAGGTTGGTCGCGCCCAGAACGACGAAGAAGATCAGCGAGACGAAGAGATAGAGACGCAGCGCGGGAAGGTATCTCTGCGTACGGCCTTCGCGGAAAGCTGTTGCGAGCTCGCCCGGCCGCGCGACCAAGGCCCAGCTTGTACGCATGATGCGGCTGTCGAAACTCGCGATGTCCTCGACCAGGACCTTGACGAGTCCCCAGACGGAGCGGCGATTGATATCCTGCGGCTGTCCGCACACCGCGCAAAACGCACCGATCATCGGCTTGCCGCAATTGGGACAGGGA
>CAZCJI010000092.1:0-9489 GCA_964498625.1 uncultured Rhizobium sp. | reverse complement strand
CAAAATTCCCTTCCCAACACGCAAATGCAGTGGTCGCAGGCCGTCCCGAGACAAATTCCTGCAAATTGACGGTGGGCAGGACGGGCTCAAGGAACAGACGCCGAAAAGAAATCTGGCCGCGAAGAGCCGCAGCCACCTTTCCACGCAGATGCTTCCATCTCAATCTGCGCAGCGCTGCGCTCGCGGCTTTTTCCGTACCGATTATCTCAACACCTGCACCGCCGGCACTGTGGTCGGTTTTAAGAGCGCACGGATATCCGAATTCTCTTGCGGCACGGGTCAGATCTTTTCGCGTCCCGACAACTTTTGTTTTGGCGGCGCGGATCTCCTCCGATTTTGCGATATCGACGAAATCTGACCGGCGAAATATTTTTGGATAAACATCCGGATCGCCCAGAGAGCGTTCGATCAGGCTCACGATGTGGTCGGCCGGACCGCTTTCTTCCCGTCTGTTCCAATAAAGCTGCAGTATTTCGCGGATTGCGATTTCATCACCAGCAACAAGAATATCGGGTGAGACCGACTCAATCGCCGCGATAAACGAGGTCAGGGGAAAACGTGGGTTGTACGGATGTATGTGTTCTTCGCGCCAGGTTTGGTGGAAAGGATGTGAACGCGGGCAAAGGACATCCACGATTGCGCCGCTGGCTTGAAGAGCCTGTGCAAACCGGAACGAAGACGGCCAAGGCTTAACGGACAGAAGAAGAATTCTGGCCCTACGCTCACGGTCCAATGCGGCTCCCAGGGACAAATGATTACCTTGATCTGTGGTGCAGGCCAGAGCGACCCACAAAGATAAATCAACAAAGTGCAGCGAATACGTTTTCTGTCCGAGTAAATTTTGGTTCTAAAAAGGCTTTTATCAAACCGCCAAGGATACAAATGCCCTCGCTTGAGACAAACTGCAATTTGTTTTATTTCAAATTTCTAGCTGTATTGAAAAGTGTCGATCTCCTGAAAGGCTGTTGTGACTGGCCCTTTCCTCAATTCAATATGCCCTGTATGGAAGCCTCCACGAGGCACCTGCATCGCCCCTTGGCGCGCAGCAGCCTGCGAGTGATCGAAGCCTGGATATCTAGTCTTAATATGAAAGTGAATTCAAGGAACACCACGATGCCATTCGGATGTCGAGCGTGACAGCTTCACCTCGCGCCGTACCGGTGGTCATTTTGGGATCGGGTCCTTACGGCCTGTCGGTTGCCGCGCAACTTGCGTCTCGCGACGTGCCATTTCGCATTTTCGGCAAGGCAATGGCAACGTGGCGTGAGCACATGCCGCAGGACATGCTGCTCAAATCCGAACCGTTCGCCTCGAATTTGTCGGCGCCGGGCGTTGACGGCACCCTGGAAAGATACTGTGCCGAAATGAGTTTTCCGTACAGCCCGACCGGTACACCGGTTTCGCTCGATAGATTTGTCAGCTACGCAAACTGGTTTCAAAAGCGATTTGTGCCACAGCTTGAGCAGCTCGATGCTGTTCGGGTCACAGAGATGGCGGGTGAGTTCATCATCACCCTCGAAGACAACAGCGTGGTGCAGGCGCGAAACGTTGTTGTGGCAACCGGAATTACCTGGTTCAGGCAAATCCCTAAAATCCTGGCGGGCCTGCCCGATCAGTTTGTTTCGCACAGCTACGACCATCGCGATGCCGCAGCCTATTCTGGAAAACGTGTTGTCGTGGTCGGTGCCGGCGCATCCGCAATAGATGTCGCCTCGCTTTTCTCCGAAGCCGGCGCCGTCGTTCAGGTTCTGACACGGCAGCCAAAGATCAATTTTCACAACCCGCCCGGCCAACGCTCTCTGTTCACACGAATTCGTCATCCGCAGACAGGGATAGGACCGGGACTGAGATCAAGTTTCTACTGCTCGGCGCCGCTTGCATTCCGGCGGCTGCCGGCACCCATGCGCTCTTCGATTGTGCGCACGCATCTGCGGGCTGCTCCCGGCTGGTTCATGCGGGAAAAGATCGAAGGAAAAGTTGCCATCCTGCTTGGTCAGCATCTTCAGAGCGCCGCAATAAACAACAATCTGGTCGAACTGACGGTTCGGGACAATCAAGGCACGACTTCCAAACTCGAAGCCGACCACGTCATTGCCGCGACCGGGTACGCCGTAGACGTAAGCAAAGTTCAGGTGCTGGATGCAGCACTGCAAACGAAGGTCTGGCACTACCAGCAAGCACCGCTTCTCAGCGATAATTTTGAATCGTCGGCAAAAGGTCTTTACTTCGTGGGGCCCGCGGCGGCGCACAGTTTTGGCCCCCTTCTCCGCTTTGCTTTTGGTGCGGAATGGGTTGCACCACGGATAGCCAGACATTTCGCCGCCAAGAACTTTTCGTGAGACTCAAACGTGAGCCCGGCTTTTTGTCGGGAACTTTTGCTCCAAGCAAATCTCGCTAGAGGCGTTTCGGCTCTGTATTCCTTTACTCAGAGTAATTCTTCTTCAGCCACTGCCGGTAGCTTCCATCCATGACAGATCGCCACCACTTTTCGTTGTCGAGGTACCATTCGACAGTTTCGCGCAGACCTTTCTCGAGATCGAAAGCCGGCGCGTATCCGAGTTCCTCGCGGATTTTCGATTCGTCTATCGCATAACGCCGGTCGTGTCCTTTACGATCGGTGACATAAGCTTTCAGACTCGAACTGGACCGCCCCTGGGCCGCCGGCGCCTCGCTGAAACGCCGGCGGAGGTCCGACTGGCGGTCAAACGCACGATCCAGCGTCGCACAGATGCGTTCGATGATCGCAAGATTGGTCATCTGCTCGCCGCCACCGATATTGTAGGTCTCGCCATCGCGCCCTTTGTCGAGGATAAGCTCGATTCCGCGACAGTGGTCTTCGACATGGAGCCAATCCCGGACGTTGCCGCCATCGCCGTAGATCGGCAGGGACTTGCCCAACAGCGCGTTGATCACGAATAGCGGAATCAGTTTCTCCGGAAACTGATACGGGCCGTAATTGTTCGAGCAATGGCTGGTGGAAACCGACATGCCGTAGGTACGATTGTAGACGCGAACCAGGTGATCCGATCCCGCCTTGGATGCCGAATAAGGAGAGTTGGGTTGATAGGCGTTTGCTTCCGTGAACGCAGGAGCTTCTTCCGAAAGAGACCCGAAGACCTCGTCCGTCGAAACATGGTGAAAACGGTGTGGATATCCGCTTCCCTCGTCCAGCCACACGCCTTTCGCGGCTTTCAACAGAACATGCGTTCCCAAGACGTTGGTTTCGATAAAAGCGTCAGGGCCGTGGATGGAGCGGTCGACGTGGCTCTCGGCCGCAAAGTGCACCAACGTGTCGATCTTGAATTTCTTCAGGAGCGATTTGACCAGATCGAAATCGTTGATACTGCCCTTCACGAACTCGATATCGGCGACGCCGTCAATGTTGGCCGCATTGCCGGCATAGGTAAGCGCGTCGAGAACGACAATGAAATCTGCGGGATGCCGGCGCCGCCAATATCGAACGAAATTCGCGCCGATAAAGCCCGCGCCGCCCGTAACCAACAAACTAGCCATCGGAATTCACTTTTCCAAGCATGTCGCGAAGGGCGGCGCGCCAGTGTTGCCCTGAACTTCCGATCGCCGCCCTCGTTTTTGATTTGTCCAGCACGCTAAACCCCGGACGTTTGGCGGGCGTAGGATATTCATTTGTCGCTATTGGAATTATCTTTGCGGCAGTTCGAAGAATTCCCAAAGCCAGAGCTTCCTCCTGAATGGCCATCGCAAAGTCGTACCAACTCGCGACCCCTTCATCCGTAAAATGGTATATTCCCGACGCGTTCGCAGCGCACAATCCCCACAATGCGCGTCCCAGATTCCGGGCATAGGTCGGGGTACCGATTTGGTCGGCAACGACCCGTACTTCGTCGCGCTCACGCATCAGTTTCAGCATCGTGTGCACAAAGTTCTTTCCGCGCTCCGCATAGACCCAGGAGGTTCGCACGATCAGCAGCTCACGGCCGGCGCGCTGCGCCTCCACTTCGCCCCGCAGTTTTGTACGGCCGTAAACACTCAAGGGATTGGGCTGAGCCGCGGGAGAATATGGCTGGCTCGCCTGACCGTCGAACACAAAATCGGTCGAGATGTGGACCAGTCGAGCACCGTATCGCCTTGCCGCTTCCGCCAGTACACCGGGTCCTTCGCCATTCACCCGATCCGCCGCCGCCGGATCGCCCTCTGCAGCGTCCACAGCCGTGTAGGCCGCAGCGTTGAAAAGAATATCGGGGCGCACGCGGACCAGCCAATTTTCGACTTGATCCGCTGCCGTGAGATCACACTCGCCCCTCGTCGGAGCGAATAAGGAGACACTGGACGGGGCGGTAGCCTGGATCGCCGAGCCGACCTGCCCTTGACCGCCGACGATCAGGCACTTCATGGAAATTTCTCAGCATCCGCAAAGGCCCTCCCCGCCATGTCCTTGGGAGACAGGACGGCGGCACCTGCACGATCAATGGGCCACGTTATGCCAATCTTCGGATCGTTCCATACAACACAGCGTTCGGCTTCAACCGAGTAGAAGTTCGTACACTTATAAAGCAGTTCCGTTCCTTCGCGCAGGCTAAGAAAGCCATGCGCGAATCCTGGTGGAATCCAGAGCTGGTGTCTGTTTTCCGCAGAGAGCTCGAAACCGGCCCACCGGCCGAAAGTTGGCGATGATGCTCTCATATCAACGGCGACATCGAATACCGCGCCGGAAACGACGCGAACGAGCTTTCCCTGAGCGTCGCGGATCTGGTAGTGCAATCCACGGAGCACGCCCTTTGCAGATCGGCTATGATTGTCTTGGACGAACTCGCCATCGATACCCAAAGACGAAAAAGTCCGGGCGTTCCAGGTCTCCATAAAGAAACCACGTGGGTCTTCAAATATCGCCGGTTCAAGAAGTTTGACTTCGCCGAGCGCAGATTCAAGTACTCGCACGCATAGCTCCTTGATCGAGAAGGCGCAGAAGATATTCGCCATACCCGCTCTTGCGTAAAGGTTCCGCCACTCTCTGGAGCTGTCTGTCGTCGATGAACCCCATGCGCCACGCAATTTCTTCCGGACAGCAGATCTTGGCTCCCTGCCGGTCTTCGATGATCTTGACATAAAGCGACGCATCGACGAGCGACGACGGCGTGCCCGTGTCTAACCAGGCGAAACCGCGCCCCATGATTTCGACTTCCAAAGCGCCGTTTTCAAGATAGAGCCTGTTTACGTCGGTTATTTCCAGCTCGCCGCGGCTCGATGGCTGGATTTGATGCGCATAGTCAACGACGCACTCATCATAAAAATATAAGCCGGTTACCGCATAGTTCGATTTTGGATTCGCCGGCTTTTCATCGATCGCGATCGCGCGACCATTACCGTCAAACGATACGACACCGTAAGCTTGCGGGTTCGATACATAGTAGCCAAAGACAGTTGCGCCGCTCTCGCGCGAAGCGGCAGACGACAACAACGCGCTTAGTCCTTGGCCGTAGAAGATGTTGTCGCCGAGTATGAGAGCCGACGGGTTGCCGTCAATAAAGTCCCTTCCAATGTGAAAGGCTTGTGCCAGTCCTCCCGGTTCCGGTTGCACCGCATAGCTGAGACGAAGCCCCAAGTCGGCACCGTTGCCTAACAGTTGTTCAAAATCATCGCGATCGTGAGGTGTCGTGATGATCAAGATGTCGCGAATGCCCGCTAACATCAGCACCGACAGCGGGTAGTAGATCATGGGCTTGTCGTAGATAGGCACCAACTGCTTGCTGAGCGCTTTCGTTATGGGGTACAGCCGCGTCCCGCTGCCTCCCGCCAGAATGATTCCTCTTCGCACCTGAATAAACCCCGCTTCGACCAGCCTCAGAACAATGCGCGCCTATTGAGCTCTTTCGTGCAATTCCGCCACACCGATCGAGGACGATCGCCAGACCCGGTCCAAAAAATCGAATCAGCCTGTCTCACCTCCGAGCGCGCCGCACCGGCAACAAGTCTGTTTGCTTCTTCGGTGATCACATATCCGGGCGAACTATCTACGGACCGCGTCGTCAACGCTCCCGCCAAACTTGCCCGCGAGTTCAGCAACGGTGTTCTCCTTCAATCGCGCCTGGGCGGCGGCGAGCCAAAGATATGGGATCACCGTGTCGTCCAGAAACCGGTAAGAACCGGGCGCTGGTTCGGCATTCCACGAAAAAAGCGCTTTGTCGTTCGAGAGACTTCCCAACAGCTTCTGGCACTCGACCGCCTCATTCCCGTTCGGAAATTGCTTTTGAATTTCGGCCAACTCGATACTGCCGCCGGACAGCTGTGCGATTCCAGCCAAGACGCCCAGCATTTGCAATTCCTCCGCCTTTGCGCAGCGTGCGATCTGTGTCTTCGCGCGGTAAGGCAGCTTAGCGCCAAGTTGCGCTAACGCTTCACGCATTCCATTGACGAAATCATCTGGCAAGACCTTCGTGCGTCCATCATCGAGCGCCTGCAGGCTCGCACAATTCCCGAGCAAATTTACAAAATAGGGAAACCCACCCGCAATGTGGATGATGCAATTTGCTGCCACGCCCGTGAACTGAAGTCCCGAGGCTGCCTCACTTTTCGCAATCAGCTCGCGAGCTTCAGATGCCGATATCTGACTGAGTTGCAGCGCGTATATGTTGCGCTGGGCCGAAGGAACGTACTCCAGCAGTTCCGAAAGGTCCGCCGCGACGCCGCCGATGATGAACTGGCAATTGGCCGCCCTGTCGGAGAGATTCTTCAGAAGTTCCGCGACGCTCAAGCGAAAGTCTTTTGAGCTGCATTGATCGAAATCGTCGAGGACGACGATAACTCGCTTTGCGACGATGCTGGCGAGCACGTCGCTGACCGCTTGCACCGAAAGAGTCCCCTCCGGCAGAAGATCTGCAAGCGTCTTACCCTGTTCTACAGCCGGCGATGTGGGAGCGATTCCGCGGCAGTAGAGCAAGGGAATCTGATTGGCCACCGAACGTAGAACGTCGCGAAACTCCGACCCATTTCCACAAGAGGCGTTAACCACGAGATATCCGGCATCGCGCGCACTCTGCGCCAGAAAATGAAGAACAGAGGTCTTCCCTATGCCACGCCCACCGTAAAGAACGGCGTGAAGCCGCAAATCTTGAATCGCGCGAATGAGCGAGTCGAGCGCTTCTCTGCGCCCCACAAAAGCGTGCCGATCCGCGACAGGATGTGAATATGCGAACGCGGCGTTGACGCGCGACCGCTTTTCTTCAAACGTGCCCTTATTCCCGCTCTCGCTGCCATCGACGACAGCGGTTTTGAAGGTCGGCAAACGGCTCTCCACACGATCGCGCCGGCCATCGGCAGTAAGGTCGGCATCAGCCATCAACAAAAATCTAGGAGACCCTGCCGAGCCCCCTGCATCTTTTGGTTGCCGCCAACGCTCTATTATGCCTGCCCAGACCACAGAAACCCCTACTTTTGCATTAGTTCATTATAACGGCGTAGCACTCGGCCACGAGAGGGTTTCGAATTAACATTGAATTTGGCCATCGAAACATTTCTATCCGGTTTGTGTCCGCAATATCATTAAAAACCAGCAGGTTACGAGTACAGGAATACGAAACCGGGTCCTCCGTCGGGCCGTTCAATCCGCTATCCAAACAAGCATCCTGAGATGACCATTGCGTCTCAATCCCCGATTTTTGATCGATATCGGGCGATCCAGCCCGCTTTAACCCTAGCCTAGACAATCTCTCCCAGTTTGGATGGAATTGCGCGAATCGTTAGCAATAATTGCCGTTGCCGTGGGGCCCCACCGGGATGACTGCCGTCCGACTAAGGTTTCTCTACATTTCCAGCATTGCTCTCTGCAGCGCCTGCGGAGCAATGGCGCAGGTTTTGCCGCCGCCGGCCGACAATCGTTCTGTTTTCGCCCCCACGCTGACGTTCACATACGATTCAAACGTGGCGCGTTCATCTGAGAGCTTGGCGCAACTGCGCGGAATTTCTCGGGAAGATGAAATTTATGCCCCTTCTCTGCAGGTAGATCTCGCTAGAAACTTCGGAGCGGAAGCTGTCTATCTCACAGGAAGCGTTGGCTATGACTTTTATCAAACAAATTCCATTTTAAACCGCGAAAACGTCGATCTTCGCGCTGGCGCCAAGAAACGGGTAGGGCCCTGTGAGATCGGCCTGGACGGAACATATGTTCGTGAGCAAAGCAGCCTGCAGGATTTGGCCGTTGTAGTTACAAAAAATACCGAGATGGACGAAACAGCTCTATTGGGCGCGGAATGCAATAAAGAAAGACACATCTCGGAGAGCTTCTCATTTTCGCCCACATGGTCCGATAACAGCGCGAAGATATTGGAGACCACGGACAATCGGACATATATCGGAAAAGGAAGCTTGGCATACCGAAGCGAAAGCGTCGGAGAAATTTCGGTGTTCGGCCAATACGAGTACACCAGTTTTCCGAATAGACCCGTCGTGTCCGGGAGTTCGACCGTGGATGATGGCTACGACGCGTATGGCGGCGGAGTTCGCTTCGACCGTTCGTTTGGACCGCGGTTCGAAATCGTCGCGTCGTTGGCGGACATGAGCCTAGATCCACGGGCATCGTCCGACCCAGCCTTTGAGGGGCTGACATATGAGGCAAAGGCGATTTTCAATCCGAACTCGCGGATCACGGCCGAACTCTCAACCAGTAGAGCAATAACTCCATCCGATAGACTCGACTCGACCTACTCGATCGATCAGACATATCGAGCGACAGTCTCATATAAGCTCGGTAATAAGCTGGAAATCGCTATCGATGGGAGCATGGGCACTCAGCATTTTTTGGGCGGCCAAATAGTGAGGGGCGTCGATCTGACCCATCAGTCTATAAACGCGATCACGGGCAGAGTTGAGCACGCGATAACGCCTCATTTGGCGATAACGCTCAGTGCAACTCAGGAGCACGGCGGAGCTGATTTGCCAAGCTATCGCTATGACGACTCCCGTGTAGGCCTGTCGTTGTCCGCACGTCTATGAGGTAACCCGCTATGGGATCAAAATTGAAGCGCGCTATTGGCCTGAAGTTGGTGGTGGGATTTTGGCTTGCGCTGATACCGCTCAGTGTGTCTGCGCAAACTGACATGACACCGCCCGCGGTTTCTACGGACACAATGCAAGTGCAACCGGGAGACACGCCGGGTTCTCACGATTACAGCTATGTTCTCGGGCCCTTGGACGTTGTCCACATTGAAGCGCTCAATCACCCTGACTTCAACGTGAAGGCTCCCATTGGCGCGGACGGAACCATCCAGCTCCCCTACATTGGCAGTCTGGTGGCCGCGAACTTGACCACGTCCGCCTTAAGAAGCCGGATTTCCGATGAACTCAAGAAAAAAGGGATTTTCTCCAATATCTCGCTGCAGGTGGACGTGATCTCCTATGCCAGCCGTTCAGTCATCGCGCTCGGCGGCGTTGCCAATCCCGGCCTGATCTTTCTTGATAGGGCCTATCGTGTATCGGAAATACTCGCACGCGCAGGGGGCGTCAGGCCGGGAAGCT
>CAZCJI010000091.1:0-9626 GCA_964498625.1 uncultured Rhizobium sp. | reverse complement strand
CTGTACACCGCCGCCCGCCGCGGCCGCTGCCTTCGCGTCTCTATCGGCACGCAGCTCTGCTTCGTCATGACCCGCGACGGCTTCGACCTGCGCGAGATTGGACTGCGCCAGAAGATTGTGGGGATCGAGTACCGTGGCCGTATGTGCGCGCGCGATCGCTGTCGCGATGTCGCCTTGCCCGAGCGCGGGATACATCCATAGAGCATAAGCCCAGGGCCTCTCCAGCGCCGGCCCGTTCATCGCCAGATCGCCCAGAACTCTGTTGGCTTCCGCAAAGCGGCTGTTGTTCAGCAGATGAACCGCGTAGCGGAACGGCTGTGTCTGGTGGTAGATGGCCTCCGCGGCGCGATCCATCAATGTGTTCAGATCGCTCTCATTTCCCGCGAACGCCGCGCCCGCATTGCCGCCGGTGCGCACGACAATGACGATGCCTTTCGTATCGCGATACACGTCGCCCGAGATATGCGTCTGATGGCCGAGCCAGCCGACGAGATAACGATAGGCTTCGCTGAAGGAAACGCCCGTGTCGGGAATCAGAACATTGATGCCATCGCTGTTGCTGGCATAGGAGTTCGCCGCACGCGCGGAATCGATTTGCGCCTGCAGCGCCGTCTGCCGGTCGTGCAACAGGCTGGACACGACCGAGCCGGTAAGCCCGCGCGCCTGCATGTCGGGCGGGACATTGAACGCCTCGATCACCACGCCGTCGTCATGCGCCGCCGACCACACCGCAGCGCCGATGCCGAACACGAACAGCGCGCCGACCAGGACGAGCATGATCTGCATCGCGCCCTTCATCTGGTCGTTGAAGCGGCGCCAGCGTAGGTGCGAAGTCTCGAACTCGTCCTGCTTCTCAAGCGTGTCGATCTGAAGATCGGCAAGACGGCTCTGCCGGCGCAGATAGTCGCGTGCTTCTTCGGAACCGCTGCTCAGCGCGGCATGGACCGCCACCGCATCCACGCGTGCGGACGGTTTTGCCGCGTCGTCGAGTTCGTCGTCAGCCATGCGATACCCGCGCCAATTCCGATTTTTCCGAAGGCGTCAGATCGAGTGTTGCCGCGATGGCGAACTGCTTCTTCGCGTCGTCGCGCCTGCCCGCCCACCACAGCGCCTCGCCCCATTTCAGATGCAGACGGCCCCAATTCGGCGCGTCTTTGTGCGCCTCTTCGAACTTCGCCAACGCAAGGTCGGAGCGGTTCCGCGTAATCAGAATCTCGCCCCAGAACTCCAGCGGATCGGCGAAGTGCGGGCCTTTCTGATGCGCCAATTCGAGCTTTGCGATGGTGCCGTCGAGATCGCCCTTCGCGGCCAGCATCCGCGCCCATTCGAAATAAGCGAAGGGAAGCGATGGGCCGAGCGCGACCGCGCGCGCATACCATCGCTCCGCACCGGCCCAGTTCCTTTCCAGCGCCGCCACATTTCCACGGACGCGGACACACAGATAACAATCGAGCGCCGTGCCATCGATCAGGTCATGCGCGCGCGCGAAATTGCCCAGATGCGCTTCCACATCGGCGAGCAAGGGGGCGAATAGCACGGCATCGATCGGCTTCATCGCGCCCGTCCATTTCTGCGGCATCACCCGCAGACGCAGAAGATCGGCGCGCGCCGCGTTCCAGTCGGCCATGGCGGCGGCGCGCTGCCAGTCCGGCAGCAGCGGCAAATCGAACGCGGAGATGACATGCGCGGCGAGCTTCAGCGATGTCGCTTCCAGGTCGCGACCGGCTTCGACCCGCAGCGATCCCGAAATATCGTGACTGGCGGCCAGATCAGCCGCCTCCATGATCGGCGCGGATTGGTTCGAGCTGCCATAATCCATGGTATCCGCGAGCTGCTCGTCATCGGCTATGGCGCGCGCGTAATCGCCGAGGAATTCCGCATCGAGCGCACGCGTTTCGAGCCGCAGCGACTCCACCGCATAGGGCGCGAGTTCGCGGGCCGCACGGCTTTCGATCAATCCGAGTGAGCGTTCGTTGTCGTGAAGCGCGGCTTCGTCGTGTCCGAAAAGGGATTCTTCGACGCCCAGATCGTCCCACGCGTGCGGCAGCGATGGATTCAGCCGGACCGCTTTTCGCTGCGCATCGATCCCGCCCTGCGTGTCGCCCCCGCGCTGTAAGAGAAGCCCAAGTCGTGACCAGGCCCAGGGGCGATCCTCCTTCGCGCCATGCAAAGCCAGTTCGCGCGAAGCAGCCGTCTCTTCGTCGTAGCGGTCCATGTCTCCGAGGAAGACAGTATAGCGGTAGGGCTGTGTGCGCTTGTAGACCTCTTCCGATGCCTTCGACACGAGCGTCGAAAGTTCGGGTGCATTGAAGACGGCAGCGGCATTGCTGCCCTCGCGCACGCTCAAACTCAGGCCATGACCGGTTCTGATGACTTCTCCGGTGATGTGCGTCTGATGGCCGAGCCATCCTGCCAGATAGCGATAGAACTCGCCGATGGAGACGCCGGTGTTGGGGATCTGTACTTTGATGTCGTCACCCCAGCTGCTGCGATAGGTGTTCGACGCGCGGATGGTGTCGCTGTTCGCCTGCATCCAGGCGAGGCGATCCTGAATCTGCGTGGCGACGACCTGACCGGTCAGCCCGTTCGCCGCCATGTCGGCGGGCACATTGAAGGCCTCGATGACGAGACTGTCGTCATGGGCCGCATTCCAGACCGCGGCGCCGGCGGCGATGACAATCGCGAGCACGGCAAGCGCCGCGGCAAGTTCAAAACAGAGTTTGAGAATCTCGCCGGCGTGATGAAGGCGCAGGGTCTGATGGCGCACCGCGTCCTCGCGCTCGAGATCGGCGATCTGGAGATCGAGCAGACGCTTCTGCCGTTCGGCGACTTCGGACTGGCGGCGCAGATAATCCCGCGCTTCCGCGCTGTCGGCACCGAGCGCACGATGCAGCGCGAGCGGATCGGCGCCCGCCGCACCCAAAGGCGATGTCTCGTTGTCGTCAGACATGCATCGCCTTCGCGCGGCCGAGTTCGGCCTGCTCCGCCTGTGTCAGATCGAGGTCCGACGCGATGGCGAATTGCTTCTTCGCCTCGTCATGTTGGCCTGCCCACCACAGCGCCTCGCCCCATTTGAGATGCAGACGCCCCCAGTTCGGCGCGTATTTGTCGGCTTCCCCGAATTTCGCCAGCGCCAGGTCGGAGCGGTTCTTGAGGATCAGCGCCTCGCCCCACATCTCCAGCGGATCGGCGAAGTGCGGGCCCTTGCGATGTGCGCTTTCAAACTTCGCAATCGCGCCATCGAGATCGCCCTTCGCCATCAGCATCCGGCCCCAATCCGTGTCGGCGAAGGGAATGCCCGGCGACCGCGTGGAGACAAGCGTGAACCAATATGCGGCCTCATTCCAGTCGCGATCCAACGCGGCGATCTGGCCGCGGATGCGGTCACAGAGGTCGCAATCGCGCGGCAGTGATTTCAGGATCGCGAAGGTTTTCGCTTTCTCACCCAGCATCGCATAAGCAAGTGCCAGACGCGGCGCCGCCCGCGCCTCGCGATAGGCGCGGTCGCTGTACATACCGTGGCTTCGCTCGGCGATTTCGTGTGCCAAGGTTTCCGCCCGTTCGAAAGAGTCGCGCGCCACGCGCCAATCGTCCGTTTCAAGGGCAATGACACCCTGCGCGATGGCCCCATCGGCTCCAGGCATGACGCCTGACTGGTTCATATGACCGGGCCTGAAAGCGGCAAGTGCGTCGCGCGCGCCGGCCGGATTGTGTAACTGCGCCAGCGCGAGGATTTCTGCGGTGCCGCGCAGCCATTGCCGCTTCGGATCCGGGAAATTGTCGACCGCCGTGCGATAATCGCCGGCCAACTGCGCCACCAACGCGACGGCCTGCGGACGCTCGAACGCGAAGCCCTCTGCACCAAGCTCCTCCACGCCGTGCGCCTTCAGCAGTGCGGCGTAGGTCCGCATATCGGCGAGCGCATCAGCGTCGTGACCCCGGTCCATGGCAGTGTTCGCCAATATCACCCACGGATAGGGAAAATTGGGATCGGTCTGGGCCGCGCGCTGGGCATATAGCCGAGCTTTCGCGTAGTCGCCTGCAAACCTCGCGGAAAGTGCAATGGCATCATTGGCCCATGCGCGATCTTTCACATCACCGCTATGTGCAAGGTCCATCAAGATCGCGTTGCGTTCGCCCTCGCGAGAGGTGATGCTCAGAAGATAACTTGCATAGCGATAGCGCTGGGCACCGGCGAACACAGCTTCGGCGGCCTTTTGTGTCAGTGCGTCGAGATCATCCGGCTTGCCCGTGAAAGTAATACCCGGCGCGTCGCCGAGCCGCACGGTTAGTGTCAGGCCATTCGCCGTTTCGGTGACGTCGCCCGATAAACGAATTTCGTGACCGAGCCACGCGCGCAGCGTGCGCATCGCCTCGCCCAGCGAAATTCCCGTATCGGGGATTTCGACCTTGATGTCATTTGTCCAGTCCCGGCTGACACTTGATGACGCGCGCGACGAACTTGAGGCGTTCTGCATGACGGTGAAACGATCGAGCAGCTTGCCCGCGACGACCTGGCCGGACAAACCGCGCGCCGTCATGTCTGCGGGCACGTTGAAAGATTCGATCACAAGTCCGTCGGCGTGCGTTGCTTGCCAGATGGCGCCGGCCAGACCGGCTGCGATGACAAGCACAATCAATCCAACGATGAGTTCAAAGCCGAGCTTCAGCAGATCGCTGGTATGCCGCACGCGCAGCGACCAGTGGCGGATCGCATCCTCGCGTTTCAGATCTTCGATCTGCAGATCGGCAAGTTCGTTCTGCTTGTCGATGAACGCGTCGGCCTTCGCGCGGCTCGCGACAGAGAGGATTTGCGATGCCGCAAAATTCGAACCGCCCGTTGCTTCTGCGTCGTCCTCAGCCATGAGAGACCTTCGCGAGCTCGGATTTTTCGGACGGCGTCATGTCGAGAGCGGCAGCGAGTGCGAACTGCTTGTTCGCGTCATCATGCTTGCCAGCCCACCACAAAGCTTCGCCCCATTTGAGATGCAAACGGCCCCAGTTCGGCGCGTATTTGTCGGCTTCGTCGAACTTCGCGAGCGCGAGATCGGAGCGGTTCTTGGCGATCAGCGCCTCGCCCCACATCTCCAGCGGATCGGCAAAGTGCGGACCTTTCTGGTGTGCGACCTCGAGTTTCGCGATAGCACCATCGAGATCGCCCTTCGCCATCAGCATCCGGCCCCAATCCGAGTCGGCGAAGGGAATGCCCGGCGACCGCGTGGAGACAAGCGTGAACCAATACTCCGCCGCTGCCCAATTCCCGCGGATAGCTTCGACCTGACCCTTTGCGCGAACGCAGATGTCGCAGTCGTTGGGCAGCGACTTCAGCAGCGCGTCCGCCTTTGCCCAATCCCCGGTCTTCGCGTAAAGGACCGCGAGCAACGGCGCCGTGACGGTGTCGTGTGTGCCGCGGTCACTCAAGATGCCGTGCGTCTTGACTGCGACCGTGTGTGCCACAATCTGATAACGCGACAGCACGTCGATGGCAGCGGCCCAGTCGCCGTGCTCAATCGCGCCAAGTGCGTGGACAAGGCTGACTTGATCGCCACCGGTGTCGTAGTAGCCGGGCGCGAACTGAACCTGCGACAGCGTGCCAAGCCTTGCCGACGCAGCCCTTGGATCATGGGCGCGCGCCAGATTGAGCGCGCTTTCCGTCGTGATGAAGACAGGCTGGAACCAGCGATCGCCCCACATGCCGTCTGACGCACCGCGATAATCTCCCGTGAGTTCGCGGATCGCAGTGCCGCCCATGTGCTGGCCGTAGTCACGCCATTTCTGGTTAGCGCCGTGATCGCCGCCGCTCTGAAGCAGATGCTGCGCAAATTTTGCTTCGCGCACCGTCGCTTCGTCATGCGCAACGTTGTTGTCTGCATTCGTCAGAATTAAGAACGGCAACAGAAGATCGGGGTTCTGCTGCTGCGCGAGAAGCGCGTCGCGGCGTTGCTCCTCGAAGCGGCCCATGGTCTGGAGATTGTTTGCCATTCCGACATAGCCCCACGGGCGCTCGCTCGGCGGTCCATTTTCCGCCAGCGCCTTGTCGACGGCATAGGCCTCCAGGACCTTGCCCTGGATGGCGAGATAGACCGAGTAACGATAAGGCTGGGCGCGCGCGTAGACCGCGAGCGCCGCGCGCTGGATCAGCGCATCGAGGTCGCCGGATGATGCCGTAAACGTTTGGCCGGGATCATTGTCCATGCGCACCGTGAGCGCGGCGCCCGAAGGCATCTGATACATCTCGCCGGAGAGATGCGATTCATGGCCGAGCGTCGTGTGCAGGAAGCGCACGACCTGGCCGAGCGATACGCCGGTGTCGGGAATCTCGACCTTGATATCGTTGGTCCAGTCGTTGCTGAAACTCGACGCCGCGCGCGACGACACGGTTTCATTCTGGAGGACGGTCAGACGGTCGAGCAGCTTGCTCGCCACCACCTGCCCCGTCAGCCCCTTGTCTGCCATCGCTGGCGGCACCGTAAAAGCATCGATCACGAGGCCATCCGCGCGCGACGCCGCCCAGATCTCGAAGCCGAAACCGATGGCAATCGCGATGACGATAAACGCGACCGCCATCTCGAAGCCGAGCTTCAGCACGTCGCTGATGTGCCGCACGCGCAGCGACCAGTGACGGATCGCATCCTCGCGACGCAGATCCTCCGACTGAAGGTGCGCGAGACGGGTTTGCGCGCGCAGGTAATCGCGCACATCGGGATGGCCGGGATCGTTCAGCGCCGCGCCCAGAATGGCGGCCTGCGGCGCGATCCGCTCATCGCGTTCGCTATCCTCAGACATGGCCCACCTTCGCGAGTTCGGATTTTTCGGCGGCCGTGAGATCGAGCGTGCGCGCGATGGCGAATTGGGCGCGCGCGCCGGCCATGTCGCCAGACGCGAGCAATGCCTCGCCCCATTTCAGATGTAGCCGGCCCCAGTGCGGCGCGCGACCGTTTGCCTCCCGGAACTTCACAATCGCGTCTTCGGGCTGACGCTTGCCGAGCAGAGCCTCGCCCCACATCTCGATCGGATCGGCGAAGTTGGGACCTTTTTCGTGGGCGATCTCCAGCTTTGCGATCGCGCGGTCATAGTCGCCCTTCTGAATCAGAATGTGAGCCCAACCGCTGTAGGGCTCCGGGAGCGATGGCGCCGCGTGCGCCGTACGGGCGAACCAGTACTCCGCGCCGCTCCAGTTCCTTTCAAGCGCGTCGATGCGGCCGTGCAGATCGAGGCACTGCATGCAATCCGCAGGCGTCTTGTCGATCCATGCATGCGCAGCCTTGAAATCGCCGGCGAGCGCAAATCCGTACGCCACAAACGGCCAGAATTGCCGCTTCTGCGCTTCGACACCGGCAGGTCCGAGCGTCGCGAGAAACGTGTCGAACTTCTGCCGCATGCCCATCATCGTTTGCGGCTGTCCGAGCAGCATCTGCGCGAAGGCGTAGGTTCCCTCGCGCTGCAACGCGCCTATCGCGCCGTTCCCGGGCGCCAGGTTTTGATAAGCCGCCCGCATAGCGTCACCGTCGTGAAGCGAAGCATGGGCCGTCACGTCATTCTCGCGCGCGTTTTCGACCTGGCCGCTGAACTCCGGCAGCAATTCGCGCTGATGATCATAGTCGAGCTGGGTTTTGTAATCGCCGAGATAGCCGGCCAGTGTTGCCCGGTTCAGCAGGTTTCCCGCGGTCCAGGCGAATTCGCCCATATCCGGATCGCGCGGCCCGTTGCCGATCTCGACGGCCTTGCGCATCGCCGCATACGCGAGATCGTCGTGCTGGAAGCGGCTTTCAAGGCTCTCGCGATTCACATAGGCCATGATGAAGTCCGGCCGGATCGCGCGCGCGCGATCGAGAAGGGCAAGCGCGCGCGGATAATCCGCGCGGCCGTAGTAGACATTCTCGAGCCCGATCATCGCCCAGGCACGATCGCTGGTCGATCCATTGGCGATGAGCGCCTGATAGGCGGCCTCGGCTTCCTTGGTACGGCCCGCGTTGCTCAGATAGACGGCATAACGGTAGGGCTGCGTCGCGCGATAGACCGATTCCGCAGCCTTGCGGATCAGGCTGTCGAGATCGGCGTCGCTTCCCGTAAAGCTTGGACTTGCATCGCTGCCGGAGCGTGCGGTGACGGAGAGACCTGTCGGTGTGCGATAGACTTCGCCTGTGATGCGCGTCTGGTGGCCAAGCCATGTATGGAGCGAGCGGATAAACTCGCCGATCGACACGCCAGTATCGGGAATTTGCAGCTTGATGTCGCTGCCCCAGTTGTTCGCATAGCTCGATCCCGCGCGGTTCGACGCCGTTTGCGTCTGCAGCGACGAGAGTTTGTCGAGCAGCTTGGCCGCGATGACGTCGCCGGTGAGACCGCGCTGCGCGAGATCCGGCGGCACCGAAAACGACTCCACCACAAGACCGTTGTCGGTCGCGGCACTCCAGATCGCGGCGCTGAGACCGATGGCGACGACGGTCACGATCAGCGCGACAGCAAGCTCGAACGCGACCTTCATCGCGGCGCTCGCGCGTTCCAGCTTGAGGATGTGGCGGCGCGTCGCATTCTCTTCTTCGATCTGCTCGATCTGAAGACGGGTGAGCCGGGTCTGCTCGTCGAGATAGATATCGGCGCGGTCGGTGGGGCGTTCCCGCGCGATGGACGCGGCAAGACCGGGCGCACCTTCACCCGTCTTGTTTGCCTCGTCCATCGCCCGCCCCGAGTGTGACAGGACAACACTCCGGGAAATCCGGGGGATTATCCATGCCCTTATTTCACGTCACATATTTGTTCTTTTGAATAAAGAACACAAAAATTCTGTGAAGTCTTGATTTGGCGAGGCGGAAGTGTGACCTATAGCCATGGCCGCGCCCACACCGCAGATGCTGACCGCGAACCGTCTGAAAGACGGAGACGTGCTCTATTGGAAGGCAGGCGTGTGGGTGGAGGCGCTGAAAGACGGCGAGGTGTTCGCCGAACCGGCACCGGCCGATGCCGCGCTTGCCGCCGCGCAAAGCTTCGTGGCCGGCAATGCGGTCGTGAACCCCTATCTCTTCGACGTGCATGCCGATGCCAAAGGCATCCATCCCGTGAAGGAACGCGAGATCATCCGCGCCGCAGGACCGTCAATTAGAGAAGATCTGGGCAAGCAAGCATCCTACCCTCCCCTTGAGGGAGGGTCGAAAAATCCGAAGGATTTTTCGGGGCGGGGTGCAGCACAAGATAACCCCTCCCCGAAATCTGCTGCGCAGATTTCGACCCTCCCTCAAGGGGAGGGTGGAGCACCATCGATGGAGTCGTTCGATGTATCGATATGACGAGTTCGATGCGCGCTTCGTCGCCGAGCGCGTGGCGCAGTTTCGCGGGCAGGTCGCGCGCCGACTTTCCGGCGAGCTGACCGAAGACCAGTTCAAGCCGCTCCGGCTGATGAACAGACTCTATCTCCAGCTTCACGCCTATATGCTGCGCGTCGCGGTGCCCTACGGCACGATGAACGCCAAACAGCTGCGCATGCAGGCGCATATCGCGCGCAAATACGACAAGGGCTACGGCCATTTCACCACGCGGCAGAACATCCAGTTCAACTGGCCGCGGCTCGTCGATGTGCCCGATATCCTTGCCGAGCTCGCAAGCGTCGAGATGCATGCGATCCAGAC
>CAZCJI010000090.1:0-9638 GCA_964498625.1 uncultured Rhizobium sp. | reverse complement strand
GGTTCGTCGATCAGGCGCTGCACGGTCGTGCAAAGCACTGCGGCCATGTCGTGTGCGCGCTTGCGCGCCAGACGGATTGCCTGATCGGACGGTTCGCGTGTCAGCGCCTGCACCGCATAGTCGCGATCCGCGATCATCAATCCCTTGATGTAGCGCGGCACGTTGCGCCACTCCCATGCCGGGAAGACGTAGCTGAAGCCCCAGGCCAGTCCCGCACCGACCAGCGTGTCGAAGATGCGCTCGAATAGCAGCGGCTGGCTGAGTGGTGCGATGGCATGAAGTTGCAGGAGCGCGGAAATGCAGGCAGCGAAGGCCGTGATGCGATAATTCACCGTACCGAATGCGTGCGACACGCCGATTGCGACAACGACGCAGGCGCTCAACGCATCGCCGGGAAGGAAACGCACCAGAAGCATCGTTACGATGCATCCGGCTAGATTGCCGAGCACGCGGTCATCGCGTCTGCGCCGCGTGGTGCTGTAGTTCGCGCGCATGATGAGCGCGGTCGTCAGCATCACCCAGCCGCCATGGATGTATTGCGGGAGGATCAGCGTCAGAAGGTATCCCGTTGTCATCGCGAGGCTGAGACGCAACGCGTACCGGAACACCGGTGACGCATAGTTGATCTGCGCTTTCAGGATTTGCGGGCTCGCGCTCTCGATCTTCATGAAGCGCTGCAGATCGAGATCGTCGCTCACAGGAATAGGCGGCCGGCGCCCGGCAAGGACATCGGTCAGGCGCACAAGCCTTCCGGATGTCTGGGTGAGCTTGTGCCAGGTGGCGCGGAAGGCAAAGACGTCTTGCGGTTCGTTTGCGCTTTCGATCCCCTTTGAAATGCGCGCGATTTCTTCACCGATGGCTTTGAGTTGTTCAGACTGGTCGTCGAGTTCGACAGGCCGCGCCGGCGTGACGAAGCCGAGGCCCAGCTGTCGAACGTCCTCCGCGAGTGCTGCGATCAGCGTATGCAGGCGTCGCATCAGGTGATGATGCGACGAAGCACGCAGCGTTTCGATGTCGGCATCGCTCGACAGCACCGTGTCGAACGCATCCAGCAATGCGATCAGCGAAGCGATCCAGCGCGCACGGCGCTCTGTACGCCGGCCGGAAAAGATCATATCGCGTGCCGATTGCAGCCGGTCGACCAGATCGGCATGCGCATTCACCAGCGCAGCCAACGAGTCCTTCTGTTTGATGTTCAGGTCATAGAGCGCGGCCTTGGCGGCGATATAGCGCGACAGCGCGAGGAGCGCCTCGCCCAGATAGAGCTGCCGAATGCGGTCATCCAGGATCCAGTTCAGGGCGAGCGCGATCAGCGCGTAGGCAATGCCGCCGCCTGCGAAGACCGCTGTATGGACCAGTTGTACCGAAAACGGCGCCTTGTGCGTCGCCATGCCAAAGAGCAGGGCCAGCACGGCCGCCACGCCGAGCCCTACCGCGCGCTTGCCATAGGCGACCAGCATCCCGGTCGCGAAGCCTATCAGGGCGATCAAAGGCCCCAGCAGCCAAGGGGTGCCACCGGTGAGGGAGGCGAGCAGCGTCACGATTGCCGCTGCGGCAATATCGAGCGCAAAGATGCGGGCCTTGAGGTCGAGGGGTCCAGGCTGGTCCACGATGCTGGCGTAGAGCGCGCCGGTAGCGGCAAGGGCCATTGCCGGGCGGCCGAACAACACGCCGCCACTGACCACCACGACAGCCATCGCGACCGTGACCGCAAGGCCGTTCTCGATATGCAGACGGAAGAGGCTGTGGCCTACGCGACGATGAAAATCGCTTAAGGAAATGGCGGAACTCCAGCTTGGGTTTACGACGCTTTCGAGACGCCCTACAACGATTGCAGAGGGCATTGTACTTATCGGGGACAGCGTGTTCCGCAAAATTCTGATTGCCAATCGCGGCGAAATCGCATGCCGGGTCATCAAGACCGCGCGTCGCATGGGCATTGCGACCGTCGCCGTCTATTCCGATGCCGACCGCGATGCGCTCCATGTCGAGATGGCGGACGAGGCGGTCCATATCGGCCCGCCGCCCTCGGCGCAGTCCTATCTCGTCATCGACCGCATCCTGCAGGCCTGCCGCGACACAGGCGCCGAGGCCGTACACCCCGGCTACGGCTTTCTCTCCGAGCGTGAGGCGTTTGCGGAGGCGCTGGCGAAGATCGGCGTCGCGTTTATTGGCCCCAATGTGAAGGCCATCGCCGCGATGGGCGACAAGATCGAGTCGAAGAAGCTCGCCATGGCCGCGAAGGTGAACACCGTGCCCGGCTATGTTGGCGAGATCAAGGACGCCGATCACGCAAAAAAAATCGCGGGCGACATCGGCTACCCGGTGATGGTGAAGGCCTCGGCAGGCGGCGGCGGCAAGGGCCTGCGCGTCGTGCACAAGGAGAGCGAACTCGTCCAGGCGATCCAATCGTCGCGGCATGAAGCGAAGGCCAGCTTCGGCGACGACCGGTTGTTCGTCGAAAAATTCGTCACCGAGCCGCGCCACATCGAAATCCAGGTGATGGGCGACAAGCACGGCAATGTCATCTATCTGAACGAGCGCGAATGTTCGATCCAGCGGCGCAATCAGAAAGTGATCGAGGAGGCGCCGTCACCGTTTCTCGACGCCAACACGCGCAAGGCGATGGGCGCGCAGGCGGTGATGCTGTCGAAAGCCGTGAACTATGACAGCGCCGGTACCGTCGAGTTCATCGTCGACAAGGATCGCAATTTCTACTTCCTTGAGATGAACACCCGTCTCCAGGTCGAGCATCCGGTGACGGAGCTGACCACAGGCCTCGATCTGGTTGAACTGATGATCCGCTCGGCCGCCGGCGAGAAGCTTCCGCTCGCGCAGAAGGACGTGAAGCTCGACGGTTGGGCCGTGGAGTCGCGCGTCTATGCCGAGGATCCCTATCGTGGTTTTTTGCCGTCCACCGGCCGTCTGGTGCGTTACGAGCCGCCGGCCGAGGGCACGGCGGGCACCACGACCGTCCGTAACGATACCGGCGTGTATGAGGGCGGCGAGATCTCGATGTTCTACGATCCCATGATCGCCAAGCTCTGTACCCACGCACCGACGCGGCTCGAAGCCATCGATGCGATGGAAGCGGCGCTGGATGAATTCCGCATCGAAGGCATCCGCCACAATATCGCGTTCTTGAACGCCATCATGCACAACAAACGGTTCCGCGCCGGAACCATCACCACGGCATTCATCGCGGAGGAATTCCCGGACGGCTTCCATGGCTGCGAGATCGATAATGCGGCCCGCGCGCGCTTCATTGCCGCTGCCGTTGCCGCAACCCTGACGCGACAGGATCGTGCGTCGCGGATTTCAGGAACGCTCAACGGACCACATACGGCTGCTGCCGATTTTACGGTCGCAATGGGTGACAAGACATACCGGATCGCCGACGCCTATCTCGCGGCGGGTACGTTGCACCTCGCAATCGATGGCAAAGTCTTCGAGTCCGTTGTCGAGTGGCGCGCGGGTGAGGCGCTGATGCACCTGCAAACCGGTGGCCAAAAGTTTGCGATGCAACTGGCACCTGCCGCCGGCGGCTGGCGTGTGTCGCAGGGAGGCTCGACGGCAGCAATCATCGTGCGGAGCGCGCGCGCAGCGCAACTCGCGGCTTTGATGCCGAAGAAGGTCGCGGCGGATAACTCCAAGCTCCTGCTGTGTCCTATGCCGGGTCTTGTCGTTTCGATCAACGTCCAGCAGGGCCAGGAAGTGAAAGCAGGCGAGCCGCTCGCCGTGGTCGAAGCGATGAAGATGGAGAATGTGCTGACAGCGGAACAGGACGCGACGATCAGCAAGGTGAACGCCAAAAAGGGCGACAGCCTCGCTCTCGATGACGTTATCCTCGAATTCGCCTGAGTTTGCGGTCAACCGGACTGCGGAGCGTTTCTATTTCCCGATAAGTGCGGTCGCACGTTCATAGGCTGCGTCGTGACCTGCGTTCCAATCGGCGAACCGCGACGGAATGTACTCGTCCGGCGCCAGACTTTTCACCCGTACCGGATAAAGCCAGTTCACCCAGAAACATTCTCTCCAGTCCGTACACGGAGCATTGTAAACGTGCTTTCCGGTTTCGTAGGTATCGCAAATCTTTGAATTGGGCAGGCATCCTTCGCTGCCTTCGGCATAGAAGGCGAGGCGATCGCCAATCGGTTCGCCGAGAATTGTGACCTTGTTGCCACCAGCCTCCTTCAGGAACGCGGTTGTCGTGATTGCTGCTGAGAATGTCCCGGCATCAGTAAGAATGTAGACATGACCAGTGAGATCAGGCAGGGCGTGGGCAAAGCGCCAAGCGTTGGTGTAGTTCCCGCCGCCATTGCCGCGCAAGTCCACAACCGCCGCGCACGGTTTCTGGGCATTGAATTCCGCCTCAGTCTGCTCCAGGAACGGCGCGATCTCCTGACCATCGGTATCGGCAATGTCCTGCAGACGCACATAGCGGCCGCAGCTTCCTGGGATGGCTAGGTTCTCAAACACGCGGCCGAGATTTTGTCTGCTCTGCGGCAGTGTACCTTTTGCGGGCGCGTAGCTTGACCAATCGGTGCCCATGCTCTTCACCGGCTCGGGTGACATCCAGCGACAGCCGTATTCCGGTTCGTCCCCTTTGGCCGGCATCGGATAGGCGTCGAGCGTGCGCGTCACGAGCGCGCCGGAAGGCAAGCGAACCGTCCAGCTCGCGCGCATTGGTTCCTTCGCTATGCCCGCACCGTAGAGAATGTCCTGCACCATAGTGAACAGCGGTCCGCTATCGCGCCGGAACGTGGGAAGACCGCCGCGCAGTGCGTCCAGCCGTTTAGCGATCTCGTCGAACGGCATGCCGTCGATGCTCTCCACTCGTCCGCCCAGCATGTCCTTGTAAGGCGCCTTTGCACGCATGACGTAGAAGCCTTCGGCGAAGCGCGTCACGCGTACAGGAACCAGATTGGGCACGCGCCCCCGGCCGAGCAGCCGCACATGCGTATGCCCGTTGTCCGCGAGCGCGCTGATCTGCATCATCTGCACCAGGAACGCTTGCGGCGAGAGCGGAGCGGAGGCTGCTTCCATTGCCGCGATCCGTCTGTTTGCTTCCGCGCGCGATGCCGGCGAATAGGCGTGGTCCATCGCCTGCAGCTTGGCGAAGTAGTCGAGATCCTGGCGCTGCGCCTCGAGCAGGTTCTTCGGTTTGGGGTAGTCCGCAACCGGCGGTCCGGGGTTAAAGCGCAGTTTCATTGCTACAAGCGCGCCCGCGCCTGCACCGGCGACGGCCAACGCGCCGCCGAGCAATATGATCCCGTACTTTACGACCTTCCGCACGGCTCTCCTCGCGGTTCAAGGCATGCGCAGAGCGCCAACAGCTTCGTCAACCGAACGTCTTGCGGATTTCGAAGAACACGCGCGGTTGGGATTTGATCGCGCGGTCGTCGGTGGACAACAATGGCGCTGTATTGCGTTCGCCCGCGAAATTGAAGAACTCGTTTTCGTAGACGAACTGGCCGAGGTTATCGAGTTCGAAATGGAGGCTCCAGTCCGGCGTCGGCTTGTATTCCCAATAAACGTAAACATACGGCGGGATGGTGCGGCGGTGCTGGGTCTGCTCCAGGCGAAAGTAATGCTCGTCCCAGCAATTGTAATATCCGATCTTCCAGGTCGATTTCAGGCTCTCGATGTCCTGCACCAGAGAGAACTCGATGTCCTGCGGGCGCTCACCGGAGATGACGCGGTTGGTGCCGGTCACCGGATCCACCACGGAGCTCAGCTGGAAGTTCGAGATCGTGTGCAGGCGGCCATTCGTCAGGCCGAGCTTGTCGAGCGGAAGCACGAAGTCGAGGTTGAACTGGTTGTTCTGGCCATTGCCGATATTGCCGGGCGCATCGAACAGTGTTCCGTCCGGCGCCTGCACGGGCACGAGATCGACCACGTCGGTGATTTCCTCGTGGATGAACTGAAAGGTGAGCGCGCCTTTGTCCCAAAAATGATGCTCGTAGGACAATTCGTACTGCCAGCGCTGGTCGGGGCGGAGTTCCGAATTGCCGCTCGTGACGCCACTGCCGCCCAGATTGCCGGTGGCGATGAAGTTCCCGAAATCGAGCTGGCCGACAACCTTCTCGGCGCGCAGACGCACCTGATCGGCCTTGTCCGGCGACCAGGTGAGAACGACGCGGGGCTTCGGATAGAAGAAGGATCGCGTTTGCTTGTCGTCGCTCGACTCGTTGATGGTCGAATATTCGAAGCGCGAACCGGTCTCGAGCGTGAAGTCGGACATGAATTTCCATGTGCTCTGGGCAAAGATCTCGCCGCGCTTTTCCTCGACATGCGCGATGGCGTCCGGAAGGGATTGTTCCACGCCGTTTTCGGCGAAGCTGGTGACGCCCTTGAGCGAGTTGTAGGCAAATTCGCCGCCGCCTTCCGCCGTGAAGCTGTCGCTGAAGGGATAGCGCAAAGTCTCGCGCAGGATCGTTTCGTCGGTCATCGAAGAGGAACGGAACACTTCATCATCGTCCGGCTGGCTCGAACTGTTGACGTCCTTGGAAAAGCCCAGTCGTTGGAGAACAAGCGTCTCGTCCTCGAAATTGGCGAGCTTGCCGTTCCAGTGCAGGCCGACTTCCAGATTGCGGCCGACGGAATCGTCGACCAGATATTGCGTGTCCGGGCCGGCGAAATAGGTGGCGGTCGAGTAGAACGGACTGTCCTGCAGCGCCAGGTTCGCTTTGAATGTGCCGTCCCACAGCGGAAGCGTCGCCGCTCCCGTGAACCCGCCGCCGCTGCCGTGGCCGCTGGTGTGCGCCTTCTGCGTCATCGTGCTGTCGATCGTGCCATCGGGATTGTAGGTCACGACGGTGTGGGTGCCGTTGCCGACGGAATCATCGTAGCTGGCATAGCGCGCTGCAGAGGCCTCGAAGGTTTTGTCGCCGTCGTGCTCGGTGAAGTTCACCGTCAATCCCGGCACGGTGTGTCCGTCCGCAAAGATGTTGTCGGTCGCATCGATGACCCACTGCTTGGACACGCCTTTCTTGCGGATGACATTGGCGACGACGGTCTGGCCCTGCATGTCGATGCCCTGTGCGCCGCCGCGGACGAGATCGATTCGCTCCACGTCGGACGCGGGGATGCGCTGAAGAATGGAGGCCAGATCGTCCGATTTCGAAGTCGGCCGCTGGCCGTCGATCAGGACGTTGCCGGCGGTGCCGGCAAACCCGCGTGCCGAGCCTGTATTCGTGAAGGTAAAGCCGGGCAGGCGGGCGATCATGTCATAGGCCGTGTTCGGCCGCTGCTGCGCGAAGAATTCCGGGGCGTAGCTCAGGACACTATCCTTGCCGGCGTCCTGCGCATTGGCGCCGCTGGTCGCAAGCCAAAGCGCGGCCAAGGCCGCAACGGTCCAACTCAATCGCACGCTGTTCCCCAAGAAATCGGCTGTATGCCAAGAATTTGGCAACCGTTGTCTAGCTCTGCAATGCGTGTCCCGCGCATGGCTCCCCTGTGCTAGAGTTGTGGCGTGCAAATATAAAGATAGCGTTTGTTCAACTTCGCGTGGGAAATCGTTAACGGTAGTTCATGAGCGGCGAGCCGGATTTCACCAGCCTGCGCCTGCGGGTCGAAGGCTTCGTGCAAGCCGTGGGCTATCGCAACTTTATCATCGAGGAAGCGACGCGGCTGGACCTTGATGGATGGGTGCGAAACCGCGCCGACGGAACCGTCGAAATCCTGATCTCGGGCGAAACCAAGAAGGTCGAGACGCTTGTCGCCGCCAGCATGCGCGGGCCGGCCGGCTCCACGGTCAAGAACGTCGAATTGCACAATGCGGAGCCGCCAGGGGAAAAGGGCTTCCACCGGCGGCGGTCGCTTTAATACTCAAACAACCGTACGTCCGAACACATCTTCGAATGCACATCTCATCGCGACATCGACATCCGCCATGGAGACCAAAATCCCCAGATCATGCAGGCTTGTGACGCCGTGCTCGCTGATGCCGCACGGCACAATGCCGGTGAAGTGGGTGAGATCGGGATCGACGTTGAACGAGACACCGTGGAACGTCACCCATTTGCGCACGCGCACGCCGATGGCGGCGATCTTGTCCTCGCGCTTCCCGCGCGCGACCCAGATGCCGACGCGGCCCTCGCGCCGTTCGCCTTTGACGTTGAAGGCCGCGAGTGTGCGGATCAGCCATTCCTCCAGATCGCGCACGAATCCGCGAACGTCGCCGCCGCGCTGTTTGAGATCGAGCATCACATAGCCGACGCGCTGACCAGGACCGTGATAGGTGAACTGTCCGCCGCGTCCGGTCTTGAAAACCGGAAAGCGCGCGTCGAGCAGATCGGCATCGTTGGCGCTGGTGCCGGCCGTGTAAATTGGCGGATGTTCGACCAGCCAGACCAATTCGCGCGCGCGACGATCGGCGATCGAGGCTGCGCGATCCTCCATGAAGGCGACCGCATCGGGGTAGGGCGTCAGACCGCTTTCGACGCGCCATGCGACCGGCGGCCTTAACGTCTCCGAAACCATAATGGCGTGAGGATCGGCGCGGTCATTCATGGGTCTCTTCATGTCCTCCAACATCAACGGCGTCAAAGTCCAAATTTCGGTTGTTCTGGGCCGCTCGGTCATTCCAATGCACCAACTGCTGCGCATGGGCCGTGGTGCCGTGATCGAGCTCGACTCCACCCAGGACGATCCGGTGACTGTGCTTGCCAACGAAAAACCGGTGGCCAAGGGCGAGATCGTGATCCATGGCGATAAGATCGCGGTTTCGGTGACCCAGCTTCTCACCGGCTATCAATAAACACATAGAAACTGTATAATAAATAATTCTCCATAGACTTCTTGCATTAATAGCGGGGCATAAGTACCTCTGAAAAGACCTGGAGGTCGACGTGCTGCCCATCGCCCTTGATCCGACCGTTCTGCGCATAGGTCTATGCGGCTCTGGCGATGGCCTGGGCCGCCGGCAAGCGGCGTTGCTGGAAGGTGGCGTGGAGCCTTTGCCAGTCGGTCCTGACGGCTCTCTGACCGGTCTGAACATCCTCTTCGTGGCCGGAGTTGAGGCTCCTGTGGCACTTGCTTTGGCAAAGCGTGCACGGGAGCAGGGTGTGCTGGTGAATGTCGAGGATGTTCCCGAGCTTTGCGACTTCCACATGCCCGCGATCGTGCGGCGCGGCGACTTGACCTTCACCGTCTCCACCAACGGAAAGGCGCCTGGTCTCGCGCGCATCCTGCGCGAATGGCTGGATCGCGCATTCGGCACCGAATGGCAGCAGCGTGTCGAGCAGGTCGCGTCCGTGCGCGCGCAATGCCGCAAGCAGGGGCTCGCGCCGCACGAGGTTTCGAACCGCACGCGCGCATTCGTGCAACAGAACGGCTGGCTCGCATGAGCGGTGCGACGGTCATCGATCTCTCCAGGGGCGTTGCGCCGCGCGCGTTCGACCGCGCGGGTTTGGGCGCAAGCGATCCTGCGATACGCGCGAAACTCGCGCGCCTGCAGAACCTGTCTGGAGGGCGTGACGCGCACGGGATTCTCGAACTTGTTTTGAAAGAGGAATTCGCGGGCGAAACGGCGGTCGTGTCGTCTTTCGGTTCGGAGTCCGCGGTGCTGCTGCATCTGGTCGCCGAGATCGATCCGACGACGCCGGTGCTGTTCATCAATACCGGCAAACTGTTCG
>CAZCJI010000089.1:0-9704 GCA_964498625.1 uncultured Rhizobium sp. | reverse complement strand
AACGCAAGGGCGATCACTACGTCATCAACGGCCGCAAATGGTGGTCGTCGGGCGTTGGCGATCCGCGCTGCAAGATCATGATCGTGATGGGCAAGACGAATCCCGAGGGCGGGCGCCACAGCGCGCAGTCGCAGATCTTCGTCGAGCGCGACACGCCCGGCGTGAAGGTCGTTCGCATGCTGCCCGTGTTCGGCTATGACGATGCGCCGCACGGTCACGGCGAAGTCCTGCTGGAAAACGTGAAAGTACCCGTCGAGAACATGATCCTCGGCGAAGGCCGCGGTTTCGAGATCGCCCAGGGCCGCCTCGGACCTGGCCGCATCCATCACTGCATGCGCACGATAGGCGTTGCGGAACGCGCGCTGGAGATCATGTGCAAGCGTCTGCTCACGCGCGAGGCGTTCGGCAAGAAGATCTACGAGCACTCGGTCTGGGAACAGCGCGTTGCCGAAGCGCGGATCAACATCGACATGTGCCGTCTGCTGACGCTCAAGGCCGCCGACATGATGGACAAGGTCGGCAACAAGGTCGCGCGCCTCGAAATCGCGGAGATCAAAGTTGCGGCACCGCGCATGGCGCTCAAGATCATCGACGACGCGATCCAGGCCTGGGGCGGCGCTGGTGTCACCACCGATCCTGGGCTTGCTCGCATGTATGCCGGCCAGCGCACGCTGCGTCTGGCCGATGGTCCGGACGAAGTGCATTGCCGCACGATCGCGCGCCTTGAATACGGCAAACACTTTGAACGCCCGGTGCGCGCCGCGGCGGAATAGTTCGTTTTCACGGAACTGTCATAAGCAGAGGCGCGGGAAACCGCGCCTCTGTTGCTTTAACTGTACATGGGGAAATCGACCCGGGGAGAAATTGCTCCTTTACAAATTTTTCTTTGTCTTGCCCGATTTCGTGCCGCTATAACCCCAATGCTGGGTTGAACATAGAGGTCGTGATGTCGAAGGTTTATCGTGCTTGTTTGGCGCGCTTTTTTGCATGCGTTGCCGTGACGTTGCCGGCAGCGCTGTTTGTGATGCTACAAGCCGCACATGCTACGGCAACGATGACGCCGCTTCACATCTTCTGTCTGAAAGACCCGGACGATTGCTCGGACGGATCGGTGCCGGAAGCAAGCCTGATGATGGATGCAGCAGGAAATCTCTACGGCACTACCACGCAGGGTGGCGGCATCGTGGGCTTCGGGACGGTCTTCGAAATCACTGCTGCGGGAAAGTTTAAAACGCTCCACGTCTTCTGTCATCTTTGCGACGAGGGTGAGACGCCCTATAGCAAACTCATCATGGATGTGAACGGCAACCTGTATGGAACGACTGCGAACGGTGGCCCCAATGGCGAAACCTACGGCGGCGGCACGATCTTCAAACTGACTCCGAAAGGCAAGAAATGGAAGTTCTCGGTAATCTATGCGTTCTGCAGCAAGGACAATTGTGCCGATAGCGCCGAGCCGACAGGGCCGCTCGTTTATGCCGGTTCTGACACGGGCGCTTTGTGGGATGGCGTGTCACCGCTTTATGGAACAACCAACGGGCTGGGCAACGGCATCGATATGGGAGCGGTCTATGAGCTCGACTTTACCGCGGGAAAGCCGAAGCCGAAAGAAAAGCTTATCTACGCGTTCTGCCAACAAGACCAGACCTGCTCTGACGGCTATGCGCCCTTTGCCGGCGTGATTATGGATTCCTCCGGCAATTTGTACGGCACGACGGTCTACGGAGGAGCCAAGAGCCAGGGTACGGTGTTCGAACTGACCCGCCAGAAAAAGGGCTATTCCGAAACCGTTCTCTGCAGTTTCTGTCAGAAGACCAACTGTGCAGACGGCTCGCATCCGCTCGCTGGCGTCATATTCGATAAAAGCGGAAATCTCGTCGGCACGACATCGCGTGGCGGCCCCAATTTCGATCGGGGAGTCGCCTAAAGAACGCGCCCAATATCATCGCCGCGCGCATCAGAATTGCTCCGGGTGATCTTGCTTGGCCTGCTCCAGTGCGTGAAGTTTTCCTGCCGCCGCGCAGAATTGTTCAAGCGTCATGCCATCAGACGCCGCCCAATGGCCCCAGCCCTTGTTTAGAACGCAATCGGACGTGTAGTCGTCCGCGATCTCTTTGTAGGTTTTCGGACCGCATCCCGCGACGAACACTAAGAGGCATACAAACAGAATAGATTTGTGCATTGCCATCTCCCCCTGGTGATCGGGGAGTTGGAAAGCCTCGACTAGAGGACCGCATACGGCTTTAGGCTCACGCCCTGAACATGCCCGTATGCCTCCTCGACCATATGGTGAGGAGTGCTTTTGCGGCGGCACTTATTCGCCGCTAGTCGAGGGGTTTCCACGCCCCAGCCGACCGAGTGGTCAGCCGACGCGGACTATAACGGGGGCCGCGGAGCGGCGCGAATCCAAGCTATTTGCGCGTTGCCCGCCGCGCTGGCCTGCGGGTCTCACGCCTGATTTTCTTAAGGGGTGCCTTTTTCTTGCCGCTCGGCTTGCCCGACGTTTTCCGAGGCTCTTGAATTGGCATTTCGTCACGCCACCGCCCATCCCCGGTCGGTTTCGAGGCGATGGCGGGCCGGTTCACCGGCACTTTAGTTTTCACGAAGCCCTCGAACCGCTCCCATGCGTCGGGCAGAAGTTCGATGTCTTCGAGTTTCGCAGGTTTCTTTGGTGAACTGGAGCGTGTCTTGACCAAGCGTCTCAAATCCTTGTCTGCGCGTCTGACCGCTCTCGGTATATCAGGCGATCTGGAAGAAATCATACCGCTGGCTGGTGAGATTACAGTGCTTTGGAGCCTAACAGAATGGCATCTTGAACGAATAATCTGGAGTTACACAGATTCCGAGGCGCGGATTGGAGAGGCGATTACCGGGACGTTGGGCAATGTGTCCAAGGTCGAAATTCTTCTAGCGCTCATGGACAAGATCGAAGGCGACGAAAGCACTGTCGATCACCTGAACCATCTCGCATCCTGCTATGACATTTGCAGGCAAAATCGCAACACGGTCATTCATGCCGTTTTCCGCAGATCAGCAGATGGAAAATCCATGGCCGTGAAGCCGAACAGAACGAAAGGTTTCCATGCGTTCCGGGTAGGCCGGAAAGACTTGATCCGCGTCGCAGATGAGATTGCCGCCACCTATGCCTACGCTAAGGCGCTTGATGAGCGTCTTTGGGCACCGTTTCAACGGCAGGGGCCGGGGCGCGCTGCGCCTTCAGCATGGCCAAAAAAACCTGTTCCGCCACGTAGGCTAGAGACACTCCAGCTTCGATCAGGTCAGCCAGTGTCGCCGCACCCTCTAGACGCATCCTCGGGGTGACAAGCGCAATATCCTTACTTTCCAACATTTGGTACCTGCTGTCTAAAGTATACAAGCGCCCCATTATTTCCCATAATATATATTATACGATAAATACCGGCGATGCCTGAAAGATGATCGCGCCCTCACCAGGTCTCCAACTGGAGCAAAATCGTAGCCAGCAATACGGCGCCGCCCCCGATCAGACCGTAGCCCGTGATGATCGCCAATTTGGTCAAAAAATCTCGCACAGCACCGCCCCAAGGAATATCGCGTGGCCCTACCTTGCGGGCTTGCCGCTGAACGCGCTTCGAACGTCTCGTTCATTTCCCGTTCATGGGATATGGCGGCCCGCAAATCGGCTCTTGACCTGTCCCTAAGGTCCGCCTTCAGAAACCTGTCCGTCGATGTGAAGAGACCCGTGCCGTGACGACCAAGGACGCAAATCTGAGCCCCGCCGAGACCGCCAAGCTGCTTGGCCTCTCGATCAAGGCATTGCGCCTCTATGAGGATCGCGGGCTGGTCACGCCGATGCGCACCCAGGCCGACTGGCGGGTCTATGGCCCTGCCCAGATTGCCCGGCTGCATCAGATCGTGGCGCTGAAGCGCCTCGGGCTGCCGCTCGCCAAGATCGGCGAGCTGCTCGGCGGACAATCTGTGGCTCGGGCCGAGGCGCTGGACCGCGTTCTCGACCTTCAGGAACGGGTTCTCGCCCGTGAAGGCACGCGCGTGGCCAAGGCTTTGGAAATCGTGCGAACAGCGCGCGCGAAGCTCTTGTCCGGACGGGATCTTTCCATCGACGACCTCGCAACACTCACGAAGGAAACGACGATGACAAAGAAAGCCAGCGACGAGGAAATGAAAGCGATCTTCGACCCCCTCGCCGAGAGGCACTTCACGCCGGAAGAGCGCGCCACACTTCAGCGGCGCAGCTTCGACCAAGCAGAAGCTAGCAAGAGCTGGGAGACATTAATTGAGGAAGCCAAGATCTTGATGGCCAAGGGCGATCCCTATTCCGCGGCCGCCACCGATCTGGCGCGGCGCTGGCAGGCACAAGTGCGCCTGTTCACCCAGGGCGACCCGGCGGTGAGCCAGAAGATCATGGGCATGTGGAAGGACGCTATGGCAAACCCCGCCGCCGCGCCAAAGCTGCCGCTGAACCCGGAGATCTTCGCCTTCGTGCAGAAGGCGGCGACGAGGCTTTGATCCATATCCCTCACCACCGTCATGGCCGGGCCTTTCCGGCCGTGACGGTTGAGGATTGCGCGAGAACAAAAAGCGATTCGCGCTTTGTGACACGCTCGGAACCCACACCAGGAATCGGTGCTACGGGTCGGATGTGATTCGGAAATTCCGAATCACACTTTCACGGAAATCTCCGTCCCGCGGAAAAGTGGCAGATGCACAGAGACGAAACCGTTCGCCGGATCGCGCACGACGCCGCGATAGGCGGCCTCGTCGCACAGGACGATCGCGCGGCTACGCAATTGCGGCGCCACAAGCGTCACAACCGTCGCCGCCAGCTTCGGCCAACCGTCGATCAGCAAAAAGTCCACCGGTCCGCCGCAATCCTTCAGCGTTTCCAACGCGTCGCCTTCGCGCAGATCGATCAGCGACGACAATCCAGCGTCCTCGAAATTCTTCCGCGCGGCGCGGACCTTTGACGGCTCTAGCTCCGTGCCGATTACGGTGCCGCCGCCATTGTCGCGCACGGCGCTCGCGAGATAGAGCGTCGAAACGCCGAACGATGTGCCGTATTCGACAATGCGCGTGGCCTTGAGGCTGCGACAGAGCAAATAGATCAGCGCGCCCTGCTCGCGATCGATGCAGATGAGCTTGTCGTTGTAATAGCGGACGTCATCAAAGCGTCCGGGATCGCCGCCGCCGGACTTGCGTGTTAGGAGCCTGCGTAGAGCGCGGCCCGCGACGTGCGCGACAACACCCGGCAACTCGCTGCGCCCGCGTTTGTGCAGACCGTCGAGAACCGCGTTCACCCGCGCGTCGCGGATCGGTGATGACTGCTGTGCCATGCTTACCCTCTAATATGCTACTAAGACTTAATTACAAACAAGGACAAATGTCGAGCCTCGCTTTGCGGGCGCGCGTCCGGTCCAATCGCGCGATGACGAATCCCAAAAACATCGACGCCCTGCTCGACATCATGCGCCGCCTGCGCGACCCCAAGGGCGGCTGCCCATGGGACATCGAGCAGAATTTCGAGACCATCGCGCCCTACACGATCGAGGAAGCCTATGAGGTCGCCGGCGCCATAGAGGACAAGGATTGGCCGGGTCTGAAGGAAGAACTCGGCGATCTCCTCCTCCAGGTCGTCTATCACGCGCGCATAGCCGAGGAGCGCGGGCTCTTTGATTTCGCGGATGTTGTCACCGCCATTTCCAGCAAGATGATCGCCCGCCACCCGCATGTTTTCGGCGACGCTGTGGTTGAGAACGCGGCCGCGCAGACCATCGCCTGGGAGGAAATCAAGCGCCGCGAACGCGCCGCCAAACCAACGAAGGGGCTGCTTGACGATGTCACCCGCGCCCTGCCCGCGCTGCTGCGTGCGGAAAAACTTCAAAAGCGTATGGCAAGTGTCGGTTTCGATTGGGATTCTCCTGAACGGGTTCTGGACAAGATCACGGAGGAAGCCGGTGAGATCGTCGAGGCCCATCGCGGCGGTGCCGGCCACACCGAGGTCGAGGGCGAGATTGGCGACCTTCTCTTTGTCGTCGCCAATCTGGCGCGGCATCTGAAGGTCGACCCGGAGGCCGCGCTGCGCGTGACCAATGCCAAAGTCGTGAGTCGCTTCAAATGGATAGAATCTGCTCTTGAGAAACAGGGCCGGACGACCGCCGACGCCATGCTTGAGGAAATGGAAGCGCTTTGGCAGCAGGCAAAGACCGAGGCCAAGCAACCCTGAGCGTGAACGGCATCGCTGGCAGCTAAGTTAGCGCTAGGACAGTTTGTAAGGCCAAAGCTCGCGCTTTACGCCTTGTTTGCGCCGCCAAGGCGGACAGAATGCCATTGGTTCGCAAAGGAAATTCACATGAGCGCCGCGCCGGTCGACGATCGCCAGGAGAAGTTCTCCGGTACGCAGGACGTGCGGGAGGCGCACCGCTTCGACGTGGCAAAACTCCAAGCCTATCTCGCCGAACGCATCGATGGGTTTCAGACACCGCTGGAAGTGCGCCAGTTCAAGGGCGGTCAGTCGAACCCCACTTATCAGCTCGTGACCCCGAACCGGAAATATGTGCTGCGACGCAAGCCGCCGGGAAAGCTGCTCGCCTCGGCGCATGCGGTGGACAGGGAATTCCGCGCGATCTCCGCGCTTCATCCGACCGGCTTCCCCGTGCCGAAGCCCTATCTGTTGTGCGAGGACGAAAGCGTCATCGGCACGATTTTCTACGTCATGGAATGCGTCGAAGGCCGCATTTATTGGGGCCCGATGCTTCCCGATCAGACGCCGAAACAGCGCGGCGAAATCTATGACGCAATGAACGAGACGCTCGCGAGACTGCACAACCTCGACTTCGAAAAGATCGGCCTCTCCGATTTCGGCAAACCCGGCAACTATGTCGGCCGCCAGATCTCGCGCTGGACGAAGCAGTATCAGCTCTCCGAAACTGAGACGATCGACGAGATGAACAAGCTCATCGAATGGCTGCCGGCGCATTTGCCCGCGGACGAGCGCAACTCGGTCGTGCACGGCGACTATCGCCTCGACAACATGATCCTGCACCCCACCGAGCCCAAGGTGATCGCGGTGCTGGACTGGGAGCTTTGCACCATCGGCGATCCGATGGCCGACTTCACCTATCACCTGATGCAGTGGATGATGCCCGAAGGCACGACCACGAGCGGTGGAACGGGAAGCCTGCTCGGCGCCGATCTCGCCGCTCTGGGCATTCCAACATTGGAGAAATACACGGAAGCCTATTGCCGCCGCACCAACCGGCCGACTGTCCCGAATATGGACTACTACGCGGCCTATAACTTCTTCCGCCTTGCCGGAATCCTTCAGGGGATCGTCGGGCGTGTGCGCGACGGCACGGCATCGAACGCCAACGCCGCGCAAAATGCAGCCGCAGTGCGCCCTCTCGCCGAGCGCGCTTGGTTCTTCGCAAAGCGCGCCGGCGCACCGGGATAGCGATTAACCGGCTGTTAGGTACGACATTCCCACAAGCCTTGTTTAACAAGATCGGACTAGCTTTATGCTTCCGGAAAATCATCCCGGTTCATGCGGACGAAGCGATGCCGATCGATACTTCAAGCGAAGACGGCGTAGTCGCCGCTGCCCCGGCGCAATGGGAGCCGGATCGCGCGCATTTCGAACTTGCCGAGCGCGCCGCGCGCTTCGGCTATTGGCGTCTGGATCTTGCAACAAACTCGACCTACTGGTCGCCGGGAATGTACCGCCTGCTGGATATCTATCCGGCTGAGCAGGCGCCGGATGGCGACTGGCTGCTGGAACAGATTCTCCCCGAAGACGAGATCGCGGTGCGGGACGCGATCGTTCACGCCATCGAAACGCGTTCGCCCTTTTCCTATCGCACGCATGCGCGCGACCCTGAGGCGACTGCGCAGATCGTCGATACGCAGGGAGAGGTGGCGCTTGACGAGTCCGGGGCCGTGGTGGCGGTGCTGGGCGTGTGCCACGACGTGACGCGTCAGGTCAGGGCGGAAGAAGCGCGCGAGAATGCGCAGGCGATGTATCGCCTGATGACCGAGGAAGCATCCGACATCATCCTGATGTATGACGAGGATGGCAGCGTGCTGTTTGCCTCGCAGGCGCTGGAACGCGTTCTGGGTCGTACGGTTGAAGAAATCGAATATGGAAAGTTCGAGCAGATCGTACATCCTGCCGATCGGGAGGCTGCGGAAAAAATCGCCATTCTTCCCACGCGTGGCGAAACCAATTCGGCAACCTACCGGGTGATGCACCGCGCCGGTCACTATATCTGGATCGAGGCGACGACGCGCTCCGTATACGACGAGAAGACTGGGCAGTTTCAAAGTCTGGCCGTCGTTGCCCGCGACGTCACACGACGCAGGGAACAGGAGCTTGAAACCGAGGCCGCGCGTGAACGCGCGGAAGCGGCCAACCAGGCAAAATCGCGCTTCCTCGCCAATATGAGCCACGAGTTGCGCACGCCGCTGAACGCCGTGATCGGTTTCACCGATTTGATGCGCCACGGGATGTTCGGCTCGCTCGGGAACGAGCGCTACGAGGAGTATGCGACGCTGATCTACGATTCCGGCCAGCTTCTGCTCGATCTCATCTCCGACATGCTCGATATGGCGAAGATCGAGGCCGGCAAGCTCGAACTGAACCTGGAACGCGTCGATTTGACAGGCGCCATTGAAGATAGCGTGCGCCTTTTAAGCGACCGCGCCAATATGGGTGGACTTGAGATCAGCGTATCCGTGCCGCATCAGCCCATCCTGCTGGTGGCCGACCGCCGTGCCGTGAAACAGATTCTGCTGAACCTGCTGACCAACGCGATCAAATTCACGCCGCCCGGCGGCGAGGTGAATGTCGGCATCCGCCTGGACGACGAACGCGTCGTGGTCAGCGTCCGCGACACCGGCATCGGAATCCCCGTGCATGAAATCCCGCGCCTGGGCAACCCGTTCGAGCAAGTCTGCGCGGATCCGATGCTTGCAAAGGCCGGAACCGGCCTCGGGCTCGCCCTCGTCCGTGCGCTGGTTGAGAAACACGGTGGCCGCCTTCGCATCGAAAGCGAAGAAGGCATCGGCACCGAAGTCAGCGTCGATTTTCCGCTCAGCCAGCAAAAGCGCGAGGCGGCCTAAACAGCCGCCTCGCCGATGTCACGCCTCGTCTACTGCTGAAATTTGTAGACCGCACCGAAATTGTTGAAGACCTGCCCGACGGCGGTACCGTAGAAATTGCCGGATGCGTCTTCGATCAGCGCGGCATCGGGCGCGAATACCTGATTGCAGCTTAGACAGAAATTGTAGAGCACGGTCTCGGTCGTGCCGTGCAGCTTGAATAGCACTCCGCCACCACCGTTGCCCGTTCCGCCCACCGAAGCGACGCCGAACAGGTCGCCGCTCGGGCCCAGAAGAAGGCTTGCATCAGAAGTTCCTCCATCCGCGCAATTCGTTTGCGAACAGAAATTGTAAAGTATCGTTTCCTGCGAATTCGCCCCGGCCGGAGCAATCGCATATCCTTGCGGGCTGTGTTGGAACACAGCCCGTATTTGATATGGCCGGCGTCGATCCTGTGATCTATAGCCACGATCTCGGTGCTTGCACCGAATATTCCAAAACCGCTTTTGAGTTTGGTGACGCTGTGACGAACTGTATGCGCCGGAAGGGCTACAAAGTTCTTTCTGACCCCGGCGCTCTTTAGGCAGTCAATACAGTTTCCAGCGCATGGCGTG
>CAZCJI010000088.1:0-9837 GCA_964498625.1 uncultured Rhizobium sp. | reverse complement strand
CGAAGTGCACTCCGAAGTCCTGCGCGTACAGTTGCGCGACGGCCAGAACGAAGAGGACGGCGAGCGGAAGCTGATAGCCGCCGCGTAGCCTGTTGCCCCTCCGCATGCCGTTGGCCATGACCAACCCAACTCAACTCTCGCGCCCGAAGGCGCGCACTAGAACGCCGTCGACAGCACGTGGCGCATGGATTTCGAATTCTCGAGCACCCGTCCGGTCCCAAGCGCCACGCACGAGAGCGGATCGTCCGCGATGGAGACCGGAAGTCCAGTTTCCTCGCGCAAGACCGAATCGAGATTGGCGAGCAGCGAACCGCCGCCCGTGAGCACGATGCCCTTGTCCACGATATCGGCGGCGAGTTCCGGCGGCGTCGCTTCGAGCGCGACCTTCACGGCTTCGACGATCGCACCCACAGGCTCCGCCATCGCTTCGGCGATGTGGCGCTGCGTGATCGTGATTTCCTTCGGCACGCCGTTCAGAAGATCGCGGCCCTTGATGTCCATCGTCACACCATTGCCGTCGGCCGGCGGCGCCGCGGATCCGATCTCTTTCTTGATGCGTTCCGACGACGCTTCGCCGATCAAAAGATTCTGGTGGCGGCGGATATAGGCGATGATCGCCTCATCCATCTTGTCGCCACCGACACGCACCGAACGAGAATAGACGATACCGCCGAGCGAAAGCACGGCAACTTCCGTCGTGCCGCCGCCGATATCGACGACCATCGAACCCGTGGGCTCGCTCACCGGAAGGCCTGCGCCGATCGCCGCCGCCATCGGCTCTTCGATCAGATAGACGCGGCGCGCGCCAGCCGACAGAGCGGAATCCTGAATCGCGCGGCGTTCGACCGCGGTCGATCCAGACGGCACGCAGACGATGATCATCGGGTTGGCGAACGAACGGCGATTGTGAACCTTGCGGATGAAATGCTTGATCATCTCTTCCGCGATTTCGAAATCGGCGATGACGCCGTCGCGCATCGGACGGATCGCTTCGATGTTGCCCGGCGTGCGGCCCAGCATCATCTTCGCGTCATTGCCGACGGCGCGAACGGATTTCTTTCCGCCGCGAGTCGTGATCGTGGCGACGACGGACGGCTCGTTCAGAACGATGCCTTTGCCTTTGACGTAGACCAGCGTGTTCGCGGTCCCAAGATCAATCGCCATATCGCTCGACAGTGCGCCGAGTAGACCGCCGAACATGCTGCTTTCGCCCTCTTTCTTTCCAGTTCGCCTGCAATTGCCGTACCCGGATGGTCTGGAATTTTTCCGGACACGGTGCGTGCCTTCGGCGACTGACGCGTGTTTTAAACCGTGCTGTGTGAATACCTTGACGCAGGCCCGGCCTACGGACGGAGATTGCCGCTAAACCCTCGCAAATACGAAGTTTTTCCGGTTCTCGCGGAACTTTTACGCCACATAGCCTGCATGGCGCAAGGGCGCAAACCGCTGATTTCAAGGCATTTTTGCGGCCTGCCCGTAGCCCCTCCCTGGCCGCCATGCTAACGCCATTTCATGGCATCTATCATCGCGCTCGACCGGGTGAGCATGTCCTATTCGGGGACGAAGGCCGCCGCCGTGCGCGATGTAAGCCTCTCGATTCCGAAGGGAAGTTTCTTTGTCCTGATCGGAGAATCAGGCTCGGGAAAAACCACAACGCTGCATCTCATGAACCGGCTGCTTGAACCGGAACAGGGACGTATTCTGATCGACGGCACGGCTGCCGCGACGCTCGACCCCGTCGAACTCCGGCGCGGCATGGGACTTATTTTCCAGGCGGTCGGCCTATTCCCGCATCTGACGGTCGCGCAGAACATCGGCATCACGCCGAAGCTGCTCGGCTGGCCCGCGGCGAAGATTGCCGAGCGCGTCGATGAATTGCTCCAGCTTGTCCGGCTTCCGGCGGACCAGTTCCGCGACCGCTACCCGGCCGCGTTGTCAGGCGGACAGAAGCAGCGTGTGGGGCTGGCGCGTGCGCTGGCGGCACAGCCGAAGATCATGCTGATGGACGAGCCGTTCGGCGCGCTCGATCCGGTGATCCGCGATGAGCTTTCAGCGGAATACCGCGATATCCACGACGCGCTGGGCCTGACGACGGTCCTCGTAACCCACGATATGACCGAAGCCTTCCTGCTCGCCGATCAGGTCGCCGTGATGCGGGACGGACGGATCGTGCAGACCGGAACGCCGGCCGAGCTGCTCGCGTCGCCTGCCGACGATTTCGTGCGCGCCATGATCGAAAATCCCCGAAAGCGTGCCCGGCGGCTCGCCGAAGCGATGCGTGCGGTCTCCCCGCCATGAACTTTTCGGGGGGCGTTACGCAGGAAGCCTGGGCACGGCTTCCGGAATATCTCGGCCAGCATGTCCTGATCAGTGTCTGCGCGATCACGCTCGGGTTCATCATCGGACTGCCGCTGGCCATCGCAGCGTCCCGGCGCGCGTGGCTGCGCGGACCGGCCATCGGCGTCGCGAGCATCGTTCAGACGATTCCGGGGCTGGCGCTGCTCGCCCTGTTCTATCCTCTGCTTCTGGCGCTGTCGGCGTTCACGCAGCATGTCTTCGGATTTGGATTCCGCGCACTCGGCTTTCTGCCCACGCTTCTGGCGCTGACGCTCTATTCGATCCTGCCGGTGCTGCAGAACACGGTGACCGCACTCGCCGGCATCGATCCTGCGGTCAAGACGGCGGCGCTTGGCGTCGGCATGACGAAGCGGCAATCGCTGTTCCTCGTCGAAATACCACTCGCAGTACCGGTGATCATGGCGGGACTGCGCACCGCTGCCGTGTGGGTGATCGGCGCAGCAACGCTCTCCACGCCTGTCGGTCAGACCAGTCTCGGCAATTACATCTTCACCGGACTTCAAACCGAGAACTGGGTGTTCGTGCTGTTCGGATGCGTCGCCGCAGCGCTACTGGCGCTGATCGTGGACAGGCTTCTGGCCCTTGCAGAACAGGGCTTTTCCGACCATTCGCGTGCAAAGCTGATCGCTGCTGCCGTGGGCTTGATTGTCGTCGTCGGTGCAAGTCTGGCGCCGCTCTTGGGCGGCGAGACCGAGACTATCACCATCGGGACCAAGAGCTTCGAGGAACAATACATTCTCGGCGCGTTGATCGGCGACCGGTTGGAGAAAGCGGGATTCGAGACCGCGCGGCGTGACGGGCTCGGCTCCGCGGTCGTCTTCCATGCGCTCGAAGCCGGCGATGTCGATGTCTATGTCGATTACACCGGCACGTTGTGGACAACACAGATGAAACGCGCCGACATGCCGGGTCGCAAAATGGTTCTGAACCAATTGTCGGCGTGGCTCGCGAACAAGCGCGGTGTCGGCGATCTGGGCTCGCTCGGCTTCGAGAACGCCTACACCTTTGCAATGCGCAAGGATCGCGCGAAGGCACTCGGCATCGAAACGCTCGCCGATCTGGCGGCCTATGCGCGGAGGATGAAAATCGGCGGCGACTACGAGATCTTCAGCCGGCCGGAATGGGCTGCGGTCGTCAAAGCCTATGGCCTGCATTTCGCGACGCAACGGCAGTATCAGGCGAATTTCATGTACAGCGCGGTGGTAGATGGCGATGTCGACGTGATCTCTGCATTCTCGAGCGACGGCCGCATCGCGAAATACGACCTGAAACTGATCGGCGATCCCAAACAGGCGCTGCCGCCTTACGACGCCGTGCTGCTGGTCTCGCCGAGGCACGCCCATGACGAGAAACTGCTTGCGGCGCTTCGACCGCTGATCGGCGCCATCGACCTGAACGCCATGCAGCGTGCCAATCTCATGGTCGATCGGGCCGACGACAAGCGGACGCCGGAGCAGGCGGCTGACTGGCTGTCACAGCATCTCAAACACTGAGCCCACAGATTGCTTTCTCCCACGAACCCGATAGCTTTTGTCGGGAAATCAATTTCCCCTGTTTTTTTTCGTAAAATCGGTTAGACAACCCGGCGCGCGCGGCAGTACTAACGCTGCGGCAGGAATCGGTGGTTGAGCGAGGGAAGATGTTCGAAATCAATCCGTTCTCGACCCTTTCGGACGCCGTCGATCCCGCGCTGATGCAGGCTTTTGTGGTTTTGATGATCGTGTTCGTCGCGGGCGGCACGCTTTTCGATCTCTTTCACAAACAAAGCGCCAAATATTTCTTCCAGCACGCACGAAAGGCACGCGGCGACCGGAGCATCGGCGGCGGCGAGCGCGTTTCGTTGGCGTTCAAGACCGCCGTGATCGACTGGCTGGCCGCGGGCGAGTTCTGCAGCACGCGGCGCAGGCTCGCGCATCTGCTGACGATGTACGGGTTTCTCGCCTATGTGATTTCCACCATCGTCATGGTGTTCGTCTATCCGACACCCGATGTGGAGACACCTGCGCTGTGGCCGATCCTATGGCATATCGGAGCGGCTCTGGTGTGCATCGGCGGCTACTGGTTCTGGTTCTTCATCCGCGTCGATGTTTCGGCGGAAGGCAATTCGCCCTTCCGCGTCGTGCGCGCGGATCTCTTTATCCTCTCGCTTCTCGCGAACACGACGCTGGCGCTGATCTGGTCGGGGTTGGAATCGAGCGGCAGCGATTGGTGGGACGTCGCGCTCGGATTGTATCTGCTGTCGGCGCTGGTCCTGTTTGGCTCCGTGCCGTGGTCGAAATTCTCGCACATGTTCTACAAGCCGGCGGCAGCGTTCCAGAAGCGTGTCGAGGAAGCCAACGGCTCTCGCGCCAATCTTCCGCCGCCTGTCGAAAAGCCCGCCACGCTCGGAAGTGCCAGAACACAACCCAACCATTACTGAACGGCAAAACACCATGCCCACATTCGTTTACATGACGAAATGCGACGGTTGCGGCTACTGCGTCGACATCTGCCCGTCCGACATCATGCATATCGACGAGACCTATCGCCGTGCGTTCAACATCGAGCCCAATTTCTGCTGGGAGTGTTATTCCTGCGTGAAGGCCTGTCCGCAGCATGCAATCGATGTGCGCGGCTATGCCGATTTCGCACCACTCGGTCACAGCGTGCGAACGCTGCGCGAAGAAGAAAAGGGGACGATCTCGTGGAAGCTCAAATTCCGCGATGGCCGCGAGAAGAACTTCGTCTCGCCGATCCGCACCACCCCATGGGGTTCGATCAAATCCGCTGGCGAATATGAACGTCCATCCGCCGACGCGCTGAAGAACCAGGAACTCGCGCACGAGCCCGAAGCGCTCAATATTGCCAGGCTTCCCGCGCTCACGCCGGACAAACTCAAGCCGGGAGTGCCCTGATGGCCCTCTTCAGCCGCAGAAAAACACACTTCGTCGATTCCGATATTCTCGTCATTGGCGGCGGCATGGCGGGCTGCGGCGCGACCTATGAATCGCGCTATTGGGGCCGCGATCTGAAGATCGTCTGTGTCGAGAAGGCGAACATCGAGCGCAGCGGCGCAGTCGCCCAGGGCCTCTACGCGATCAACTGCTACATGGGCATGCAGTGGAACGAGAACCAGCCGGAAGATCACGTGCGCTATGCGCGCAACGATCTGATGGGACTGGTGCGCGAGGATCTGGGTTACGACATCGCCCGCCACGTCGACTCCACCGTGCACAAGTTCGAGGAATGGGGCCTTCCCATCATGCGCGACCCGGAGACCGGGCGGTATCAGCGCGAGGGCAAGTGGCAGATCATGATCCACGGCGAGAGCTACAAGCCCATCGTCGCGGAGGCGGCGCGCAAGGCCGCGACCGAGATCTACAACCGCATCATGGTCACGCATCTTCTGATGGATGCGAAGAAGCCCAATCGCGTCGCGGGCGCCGTGGGCTTCAACGTGCGCACCGGCGATTTCTATGTCTTCCGCGCGAAAGCGGTGATCGTGTCCGCAGGCGGCGCGTCGCATATCTTCAAGCCGCGCTCCGTGGGTGAAGGCATGGGCCGCACCTGGTATGCGCCTTGGAGCAGTGCGTCTGCCTATGCGCTGCCGATCCTCGCGGGCGCCAAGATGATGCAGATGGAAAACCGCATCGTGCTGACGCGGTTCAAGGACGGCTACGGCCCGGTCGGCGCATACTTCCTGCATCTCAAGACCTACACGCAGAACGCCTACGGCGAAGAATACGAGACGCGCTGGTTCGACAAATTGCGCGAGACCATCGGCGATTACGTCGACCATCATCCGGTGCCGACCTGTTTGCGCAATCACGCCTTCCTCGAAGAGACCAAGGCCGGCCGCGGTCCGATCCGCATGGTGACAAAGGAAGCGTTCCAGGATCCGCACAAGGAAACCGTCGGCTGGGAAAACTTCCTCGGCATGACCATCGGTCAGGCAGTGGTGTGGGCGTCGCAAAACATCGACCCCAAGCACATCAACCCCGAACTTACGACGTCGGAGCCCTACGTGATGGGTTCGCATGCGACGTGTTCGGGAGCATGGTCGAGCGGCCCGTCGGACTACGCGCCGGACGAATACCAGTGGGGCTATAACCGCATGATGACTGTCGAGGGCCTGTTCGGCGCTGGCGATACGATCGGCGGAACGGCCCACAAATTCTCATCGGGTTCTTTCACCGAAGGCCGCATCGCCGCGAAAGCCGCGGTGAACTATGTGCTCGACATGGGCAACGACCGGCCCGAAGTCAGCGAAGCGGAAGTCGAAGGCCTGAAGAAGACCGTCTATCAGCCGCTCGAAACCTATGCCGTTGGCCGCAACGAGATCGTCGCGGGGACCGTGTCGCCCAGCTATCTGCTGCCGATCCACGGTCTGCAGCGTCTCGAAAAGATCATGGACGAATATGTCGGCGGCATCGGCGCGAACTACACCACCAACGAACCGATGCTGATGCGCGGTCTCGAGCTGCTGGGCATGCTGAAGGAAGACCTCGCGCATATCGGCGCGGAAGACCTGCACCAATTGCAGCGCACCTGGGAATTGCAACATCGCGTTCTGGCGTCGGAATCGGTGACGCAACACACTCTATTTCGCACCGAGACGCGCTGGCCTGGATACTATTATCGCGCCGACCATCCCAAGCTGGACGATCAGGACTGGCACTGCTTCACGCTTTCGCAATATGACCGCGAAACGGGCAAATGGACGATGGAAAAGGCGCCGGTCTACCACATCATCGACTAGAGCCGCCCATTTCCCGGCGCCGGCGAGGACGGGAAAGAATCGCGCGATATCACAGGGATAGGCTGGCTCAATTGACGTTAACGCAACGTACAATCGAGACCGCGTCCCCGCCGGAACAGGGTCTTCATGGAAGATTGATAAGACTCGTCGCGATTTTTCTGTAACTGTGCCGTCACGGGTCGCGTGTTGGGGTGTCGTATGTTGCAGAGCAGAATAGGCCGCAACTTTTTTATCGTTTTTTTCCTGGTTAACGCCGTGCTGATCGGCGGCTTCGTCTACGCGATCCTGAAACGGCCGGATCTGATTTCGAACATGCTTCCCGGGACATTCGGGCCCGCGCTTTCTCCCGACCTGTCCGGCAACATGCTGTTTTACGCGATCCTTCTGCTCGTGAATGCGGCCCTGTTCCTTCTATTCGGCCTCGGCGGAACGTCGCATGGCCTGTTCGACGGGCTTCGCATCTCGCCGCGGAAAATGCGCTGGCTGTTGCATGAGCGCGTGGGCCTGGCGAACGACATCTCCGGAATCGTGGCCGAAGCCGTGCAGGAAGAAGAGAAGGCCGAAATCCACTATCTGGGCGTGTCGCGCGGTTTGTTGTTCACCGGATTGCTGCTGTTTGTGGCGTCGCTGCCCGCGCTGTGCATCGCGTATACGCACGCAGCACCGAACGGTGCCGTGATTTTCGAAAATGCCGGAAAGCTCGTGCCCAACGGTTCGGTGTCGCAGGATACGGTCATGCGCTTCACCGCCGACCAGCTGGCCGGCGGCTTGCTGCTCGGTGTTCCGGAAGTCTTCCATCTTCGGGCAACACCGGTCGAGACCAACGGCGCCAATCTCGGGCTCGGCGTGCTTGTCGTTCTATACCGTGTCCTGATCGGCTTCGGCCTGCTGCTCTGGTTCGTTGCCGGACGGCGTATTTCCTCACTGCGCAATTTCGCCATGGAGGTCGCGATGTCCGCCGCGGACATCGTCGCCATAGACCCGGTGCTTCAGGACGGGCACGGGCGTCACGACCATGGCCGTAGCGATCATGGCGACCACGCGCCTCCCGCTCCCGTCCACGAGGATCATGGCCATCATAACGAAGGCCGTGACGATCATGGTCATGACGCCCATGCCGATCCTGCGCCTGCGCATGAGGACCATGGCCATCACGAAGACGCGCACCAAAAGCACGAACATCATGCGGTCGAGGAGCATGCGGACAACCATCACGGGCACGGTCACCACCCGCATGCGCAAGAGCATGCGGCGGAAGCCGAGGATGCAGAAGATGACGCCGCTACCGAAGCCGACAGCGATGCGGATGACGAAGCAGACGGCGATGAAGCCGGCACCTTGCCGGCGCACGATCATTCTGCCCACGACATCGTGAGCGACCATGCGGCGCACGACGCGCATGCGCATGACGATCATCACACACATGCATCCGATAGCGTGCATCAGCGCGAGCCGGAGACCGTCGCGTAGCAGCGCGGCTGTGCTTTTTTCCGAATGGAATTATAGCATGGACGCCGGTAAACATCGGCGCTGCCGCCGCATTTCCTTCTTTTTTTGAACACAAAAAGTTCCTTGGCGCGCCACAGGCCGTGCGTTTTCAACAGGTCGAACGGGCATTCCGAAAATCGCGAAGGGAGGTCGAATGACCGATTTCGAGATTCGTTATTTTCATGCCGACGGAACGCTGGCTTTTGTGTACATAACCGCTCAGCCGACCGCATTGGAAGCAGAAGAAAAGGCGCGGTTGAATCAGGACGGCTTTGCGCACTTTGAAGTGCGCGAGATCAAACCCGCGAAAGCGTGACGCGCTTCGCTATTTTTTCGAAATCCAGGGCATCATGGTGCGCAGGCGGCTGCCCACATCCTCGATGGGATGGGCGGCCGCCTGTCTGCGCATGGTCTCGAATACCTCACCGCCGGACTTGCTCTCGTCCATCCAGTCGCGCGCGAAGCGGCCGGACTGGATATCGTGGAGCACACGCTTCATCTCCATCCGCGTCGCATCGTTGATGATGCGCGGCCCCGTTTTGTATGCGCCGTATTCCGCGGTGTTGGAGATCGCTTTGTACATGCCCGCGATCCCACGCGCATGCATCAGATCGACCAGCAGCTTGAGCTGATGCAGACATTCGAAATAGGCGAGCTCCGGCGCGTAACCGGCTTCGACCAACGTGTCGAACGCTGCGCGTACCAGTTCCGCGGAACCGCCGCACAGAACCGTCTGCTCGCCGAACAAATCAGTCTCGGTCTCCTCGCGGAAACTGGTTTCGATCAATCCAGCGCCACAGCCGATGGCCACACCATAGGAGAGCGCAAGCGCCTTCGCCGTGCCGGTGACATCGCGGTCGATGGCGAAGAGCCCAATATAGCCGTCACCATTGATGAAATTCGCACGCAGCGCCGTGCCAGGACCGGCAGGCGCAACCATAACGACATCGAGATCGGCGCGCGGCTCGATGAATCCGAAATGCCGTGCGAAACCGTGGATGAAGAGAAGCGCGGCGCCTTTCTTCATGTTGGGCGCGAGATCGCTCGCATAGATATCGGGCAGCTTCTCATCTGGCGCGCCGAGCACGACGACATCGGCGCCGCGCACGGCTTCCTCATTTGAACGTACGTGGAAGCCATCGGCCTTTGCTTTGTCAGCACTGGCGCCGGAACGCGCACCAACGACGATGTCTTTCACACCGCTGTCGCGCATGTTCAACGCATGGGCATGGGCTTGGTTGCCATAGCCGATA
>CAZCJI010000087.1:0-9993 GCA_964498625.1 uncultured Rhizobium sp. | reverse complement strand
GCTTGAAGCCATTGCTTGCCCCCTCTCCCCACGCGCATCATTACGCGGAAGACTGGGCATCCGCGGAACGATTCATTCGCGAGCGATTAGGGGCACAGGATGCGTCTCGGAATTGACCTGGGCGGCACGAAGACCGAGATCATCGCTCTGGGCGATGGCGGCCGAGAGCTTGTCCGCCGCCGCGTCCCCACGCCGAAAGAGTCCTATGACGACGTAATTCGCACCATGCGCGACCTCGTCACCGGTGTAGAGGGCGAGTTGAACGCGCGCGGCACAGTTGGGGTTGCGATCCCAGGTACCATCAGCCCCATGACGGGTCTAGTAAAGAACGCGAACGCAACGCGGCTGATCGGCCATCCCCTCGACAAGGATTTGAGTGCAGCTCTTGGCCGCGATGTGCGGGTCGCCAATGACGCGAATTGCTTTGCGTTGTCGGAAGCGACCGACGGTGCTGCGGCGGGGCGCGATATCGTTTTCGGGATCATCGCTGGGACCGGCGTCGGTGGCGGCGTCTGTGTTGGAGGCCGTGTGCTGACCGGTGCCCATGCCATTGCTGGCGAATGGGGCCACAATCCCCTGCCCAGCCCGACCATCGAGGAAGTTCGGAACCCGCCGCAATGCTATTGCGGGCGCAAAGGTTGCATCGAAGCGTGGTGCAGTGGACCCGCGTTTGAGGCGCAATTCAAAGATCGCACAGGAAAATCACTGAAAGCGGCCGAAATCGCAGCGGCCGCATCGCAAGGCGACGCCGCTGCAAAAGAAGCAATAGAGCAATTTCTCGACCGCTTCGCGCGCGCCATCGCAACCCTGGTCAATATCCTCGATCCCGACGCCATCGTGATCGGCGGAGGATTGTCCAATATCGACATGCTTTACAGCGAGTTGCCGGCACTTGTGGAGCGCTACGCGTTCTCACCGCAGGGCCCGACAGCGATCCTGAAAAACCGGCACGGCGATTCCAGCGGTGTACGCGGAGCCGCATGGCTATGGCCGGAAAAATGAGCGCGTTCTGCCGCGACTGCTTGACGGACGCTGAGCACAGCGGGAAGAAATGTGCGAAATGCCGCGGCCATCGCATCGTCTCACATTCCGAACTCAACACACTGACCGTCGCCCATCTCGACTGCGATGCTTTCTATGCGGCGATCGAAAAGCGCGACAATCCGAGCCTCGCCGGCAAGCCGGTGATCGTGGGCGGCGGCAAACGCGGCGTGGTGTCGACCTGCTGCTACATCGCGCGCATCGACGGCGTACGATCGGCGATGCCGATGTTCAAGGCGCTCAAGCTGTGCCCCAAAGCTGTCGTGGTCAAACCGCGCATGGCGAAGTATGTCGAGGAAGGCCGTCGTGTGCGCGCGCTGATGCGCGACCTGACACCGATGGTCGAACCGCTGTCTTTGGATGAAGCCTATCTCGATCTCTCGGGCACCGAGAAGCTTCACGGCCAAAGCCCGGGAAAAACGATGGCCGCGCTCGCAAAGCGTATCGAGAGTGAGATCGGTATCACGGTCTCCATTGGGCTCTCCTTCAACAAATTCCTCGCCAAGCTGGCCAGCGAACTCGACAAGCCGCGCGGTTTCGCGGTCATCGGGCAGGCCGAAGCGGTCGAATTTCTTCGCGACAAGCCGGTAAGCATGATCCGTGGCGCGGGCGCGGCGCTCCAGGCCAAACTTGCGGCAGACGGCATCACACATATCGCCCAGTTGCAGGACGCCAAGGAGCGCGATCTCGCACGCCGCTATGGCAGCACGGGGCTTTGGCTCCATCGCGCGGCGCACGGCCGGGATTCCCGGATCGTCGATCCCTCCGGTGAGATGAAGAGCATTTCTTCTGAAACCACCTTCAATGAAAACGTTGCGGACTATGGCGAACTCGAGAAAATCCTTTGGCGGCAGTGCGAGCGCGTCTCCGCGCGCGCCAAGGCGATGGATCTCGGCGGACGCACGGTGACGCTGAAGCTCAAGACGGCGGGTTTCAGGATCAAAACCCGCAGCGCCTCGCTCGATGCGCCGACGCAGCTCGCCGATCGCGTGTTCCGCGTCGCACGCACGATGCTGAAACGGGAGATAGACGGCACGTTCTACCGTCTCATCGGAGCGGGTTTGCATAACATCTGCGCGGCAAGCGAATGCGATCCTGCCGATCTGGTCGATAGGAACGCGGGCAAGCGCGCAAAGGCCGAGCACGCGATGGACAAGGTCCGCGCCAAATTCGGCGGCGAAGCGGTGGGCAAAGGACGCGGGTTACGGCAATCGACACAATGACTCTTCCCGATCACTTCGTCGCGTCGAACAAATTTGGCCGCTATTGCGTGCCGAAGTCATCGAGTCATCGACCGGTGAGCAGCCCCGCGCTGAGAAGCGGGCGGCAAAAGCGGACGCCAACAAAGCGAGCTAGCGGCCGTCGTGGCTGCCGATTGCCCCGTATAGATCCGGCCTGCGGTCGCGGAACAGGCCCCAGGACGTGCGCGCGCGGGCGATAGCATCGAGATCGAACGACGCTGTGATAACGCCTTCTTCCATGCGCCCCATCTCCACGACAAAACCGCCGGTCTCATCCGCGATGAAGGATGAGCCATAGAACGTCATTTCGCTGGAACTGCCTTCGGCACAGCTCTTTTCCGTTCCGATGCGGTTGGAGGCGACAAGCGGCACCATGTTCGCTGCGGCGTGCCCCTGCATGGTGCGGCGCCAGTGATCGCGGCTGTCGACCGGCGGAGCTGGCGGCGGCTCACTGCCGATGGCGGTGGGATAGAAGAAAATCTCCGCACCCATCAGCGCCATGGCGCGCGCACCTTCCGGAAACCATTGATCCCAGCAGATGCCAGCACCCATCACCCCGAACTTCGTCTGCCAGACTTTGAAGCCGGTGTCGCCGGGCGTGAAGTAATACTTTTCCTGATAGCCGGGGCCGTCGGGGATGTGCGACTTGCGATAGACGCCCAGCACACGGCCATCGGCGTCGATCATCGCGAGGGAATTGAAATGCGCGTGACCGGCCTTCTCGAAGAAGCTGACTGGCAGCACGACACCTAATTCCTTGGCCAGTTCCGACATCCCAGCGAGAAGCGGGTTGCCTTCCGCCGGCGCAGCCAGCTTGAAGTGATCGACCAGCTGGTCCTGGCAGAAATAGGGCGTCTCGAACAATTCCTGGATCAGGATCGCGTTTGCGCCTTTTGCGGCTGCGGCACGCACAAGCTCCTTCGCCTTTGCGATATTTTTCGCAGCATCCCAGGAACAGGCGAACTGTGTGGCTGCCAGTGTGATGTTGCGCATGGTGTCCTTCAGGCCGGGCTGGAACTGGCGATTTCCACCAGTGTCTGCCGTTCGAGTTCAGGGTTGGCTTCGCCGTCCGTGGTGGCGATGAGATCTTTTGGAATGAGGAGGATGACGGGCAAGATCAGAGCATAGACCGCCGTCGTCGCCAGCGCGCAGTAGAGAAATCCATGCTCAGGGCTGCTGGCATAGATCTGTGCGCCCAGGATATCGCCGCCGCGATAGGACAGCATGTACATGCCGTCGACCATCATCATCAGCGCGCCCTGCAAGCCCGGCGGGCAGGAGCGCATCGCAAGGTCATAGTACGCGCCGGCCGCGATGCCGCCCATCATGCCGATCGGCAGCGCCAGCCACAGCGCCTGCTGCGCAGTGCTGACCAGCGCCAGCGGGATCATCTGCGGCACGGTGATGATCGTCCCGACCCAAAGCAGCGTGCGCAGCGTGTAGCGTTTGCAGAGCCACGCATAGAGGAAAAACATCGGAATGAACGCGAGCGCGAAGATCGCATAGTAGTCGGTATAGATCGCGTCCGATGCATGCAGCTTGTTGGTCAGATAGAATTGCAGCGGCGTGTTCGATCCCGGCGCGAACTGGAACATGAACATGATCAGCACGGCGGGATAAACGGCGCGGTGCTTCAGCAGCCGCTTGATGTCACCGATCAGATCCGCGCCTTTCGCCTGTGGCTTGTCATAGGCATGATCGAATACTGCCTTCGGTTTCCAGAACCCGAAGGCGAACATCAGCATAGACAACACCGCCATCATGATAAAAGTCTGGTGCGGCGGCAGATGCTCTGCGATCCAGCCGGACGCGAGCGCGCCGGCGATATAGGGAACGCTGGCGATGATGTTCCACAACGCGCTCAGCCGGCCGGACATCAGCTTTTCCTGACCGACAAGCGCGATCAAGGCCCATTGGCCCGCGGCGACGAAGCGCCAGAAGAACATCACCAGGAACATGCCGATGAACAAGCCGGTGTAGGTCAATTTCGTGTAGGCCATCCACGCGAATACCGCAGCGGTGATGGGTGCGAAGATCAGGAAATAGCCACGGTCGCGAAGGCCCAAGGGACTCCACAAATCGCGCGTCAGCCCAAACAACACCGAAAGATACACCGGGATCGCCGTAAGCAGCCGGAAGGTCGATACCTCCGTCACGCTCGCATGCAACTGATCCTTCAGCATGTAGGACGTCGCGAAATCCAGCAGATAGCCGTGCGGCATCACCAGATAGACGAGCAACGTCAGCGGCGAGAAATAGCCGAAGATCTTCGCCGTGCTTGCAGGCTCAGCGCGTGCCGCGTCCGTCATGGTGACAATGTTCCCTGATGAAAGAGCATGCGCCAATGGCCGCCGGCTTCCCGCCAAAGCGAAGACCGCAACGACCGCCGACCACGCGCTTCGGATCGATAGGTCACGAGCGCAAGCGACGGCGCGATCATGCGCACGGTGAAATCCTCAATCCGATGCTCCAACGGGCCGAAGCCGGGATCGGCAACAAGCAGATCCAGTATGGCGGCCTTATCGTAGGCGTGGCCATTGCTGGCGAATTCCATGAAATCGTCTGCCAGCAGCGCCGACGCCTGTTCCCGCGAACCGCGCACGGCGGGATCCATCAACTTCAGTTCCAGCGTGCGCAGGAGCTCGGCGCTCATGCCGGTTCCTGTTGCGTGATGCAGTGGATGCCGCCGCCGCCCTCGACGATGTCGAGCGTATCGATCTGAAGAATATCGCGGTCCGGAAAGCAGGTGGCCAGCAACGTGCGGGCGCGTTCATCGTTCCGGTCGTTGAAAGACGGCATCACAACGCCGCCATTGGGCAGATAGAAATTGATGTAGCTCGCCTGCATCAATCGGCCATTCCAGTCGGTGCGCTCCTTACGCGGCTGTTCGATCTCGATGACATCGATACTGTCGCCGTTCGCATCGCGTGCGGCCTTCAGGCGGCGCACGACCTCGCGAGCGGGTTCATAGTCGGGGTGCGATCTGTTCGGCTGCGTTCCGACCAGCACACGTCCCGGGGCCACGAAACACGCGATATTATCGACATGGCCGTCGGTCTCTTCATCGGAGAATCCGTCACCCAGCCAGATCACGCGCCGCGCGCCGGCATATAGCGCCAAAATCTCCTCAACCTCCTGCTGGGTGAGATTGGCGTTCCGGTTCGGGTTCAGCAGTGTCTGCTCCATGGTGAGCAGCGTGCCCTGTCCGTCGCTGTGAATCGCACCGCCCTCGTTGAACAGCGGTGCCTCGTAGAGGCGAACGCCCGCAGCGTTCGCGATACGCGTCGCAAGCTGCGCGTCCTCATTGTAGGGCTGATATTTGTTGCCCCATGCATTGAACCGCCACTGGACCGCGCCGCGAGTACCATTGGGCCCGCGCAGGAACGTCGGCCCCATGTCCCGCGCCCAGTTGTCATCCAGAGGCACCTCGAAAATCTCGACCTTGTTCGCGCAGGCAAGCCGCGCCTCTGCCACATCGTGCGGCCGAACGCACATTGTCACCGGCTCGAAGGTCGTGATCGCACGCGCCACGCGCGCAAAGGCCTGCTTGGCGCGCAGCAATCCGTCCGGGCCGCCCCATGCTTCGGTGCGACACGGCCAGCACATCCAGGTGCGCGCATGCTCCGACCATTCGGCCGGCCACATGAACCCATCGCGCACGGGGCACGGATCGTCTGCGTCAAGGCGTTCCATCATCCGGCTTTCTATAGCGCGGGCGGTGGCGGCGCGGTAGCTTCGGTTGTCATAAGAGGAAGACCCATGCCCGGCAAGATAGACGCGCGCCTGAAGGAATTGAACATCACCCTGCCTGCTCCGCCCGCGCCGGTGGCGAGCTATGTGCCGTACGTCGTCACCGGAAACATGGTCTTTATCTCCGGGCAGGTCACGATGGGTGCCGACGGCCTCAAATATGTCGGCAAGGTCGGCGCCGATCTTTCGCTGGAAGACGGCAAGGCTGCCGCTCGGCTGTGCGCGATCAACGTGATAGCCCAGGTGAAAGCGGCTTGCGGCGGCGATCTCGACCGCGTGAAGCGCTGCGTAAAGGTTGGCGTTTTTGTCAATGCGGTGCCGGATTTCACACAACACCCCGAGATCGCCAATGGCGCATCGGATCTGTTCCAGGAAGTGTTCGGGAATGTCGGCAAGCATGCGCGGGCGGCGGTAGGCGCCGGGTCGCTGCCGCGTGGCGTCGCGGCAGAAGTCGAGGCGGTGTTCGAAATCGCGTGACGGGTTCTGAGTTTTCCGCACGGCTGGCAGGACGCGCGTTCGATATTGGACGCGCGGCGTGGAATGCGTGCGCCGGGACCCAGCACCCTTTCACACGCTATGAATTCTTCGACGCCGTCGAGGGATCTGGCTCCGCGACCACGAAGACCGGCTGGCGTCCGCTACATCTGGTGGTCGAACGCGACGGCCGGATCGAGGGCATCCTGCCGCTCTATCTGAAGAACCACAGCCAGGGCGAATATGTCTTCGATCATGCCTGGGCGGACGCGCTGGAACGCGCGGGCGGCGACTATTATCCCAAGCTTCAGGCCAGCGTGCCGTTCACGCCCGCGACCGGACGGCGGATGCTGATCGCGCCCGGCGTTGATGAGACAGCAATGCGCGCGGCGCTGCTCTCTACCGGCGCGAATGCGGTGAAGGAGCTTCATGCTTCGTCGCTGCATATCACCTTCCTGACCGAAAATGAGTGGCGCGCAGCGGGTACCGCCGGATATCTGCTGCGCACGGACCAACAATTCCATTGGGAGAACCGTGGCTACACGAGCTTCGACCAGTTCTTGGGCGAGTTGGCGTCGGCGAAGCGCAAGAACCTGCGCAAGGAGCGTGAAGCCGTGCGCGCGGAAAGCGTCGAATTCGACTGGCTGACAGGTAGCGATCTGACCGAGGCCATGTGGGACAAATTCTTCGAGTTCTACATGGACACAGGCGGCCGCAAATGGGGACATCCCTATCTCACTCGCGAATTCTTCAGCCGCGTCGGCGCGAGCATGGCGGACCAGATCCTGCTCGTGATGGCGAAGCGCAACGGGCGCTACATCGCCGGCGCGCTGAACTTTTTCGGCGATGGCATCCTGTTCGGCCGCAACTGGGGCTGCACCGAGTTTGTGCCGTTCCTGCATTTCGAGACCTGCTACTACCAGGCCATCGATTTCGCGATCTCGCGCTGCCTCAGCAAGGTCGAAGCCGGTGCACAAGGTGCGCACAAGCTCATGCGCGGCTACATGCCGACGACCACATACAGCGCGCACTACATCGCGCATCCGGGATTGCGTCGCGCTGTTGACGACTATCTCGAACGTGAGCGCGACGCCGTCGCCGAACATATTGGCGAACTTGCGGAACACGGACCGTTTAGGAAACCTTGCTAGGCGAAGCCCTACTATAATTGAGCCTCATGTCTTCGTTTTTGCGCAGCCCATATGCGAGAGACGATTTCCCTGAGTGTGAAGGTTGCCCCAAACCAAAGTGCAAAAAGAATCAGAAGGAAGGCGAACACAACAAATCTTTCCGCTGGATCATCTGTGTCATAGCTAAATGTTGTAGAAGTAGATAGCAGCCAAAATGCCCACCACCACGGCAACAGCGCCGGAATTTTGACTTCGTCCCAATCATTTTTAGTTGCACTGGCTTGCCAGATCTCCTTCATCGCTTGATAGGGCTTCCAAAGGTTGGCGAGAGGTACAAAGTACCAGCCGACTGCCCAACCCGGCGCAAAACGCAAACCTTCAGCGCCAAGCGCACGAACATTTGCGTTGGCCAAATAGACCCAGCGCAATACCGCGATGGTGCAGGCTCCGTATAACGTAGCGCAAAGTACTGCTAGTAAGATGGCGCCCCGGCCGCTCTCGGCAAAAGATGCTGCGCCGGCCGCCCATGATGGCAGACGGTTCGAGTTGTCGAGTAGATCGGAGATAGAGAACATAACTAAGGTCGAAACAAAAGCGGCACACCATGCAGCCGCCAATAATAAGCGCGTGACGCGGGTCATGGATTCTAGATTTTTGAACGGGTAGCGAGCCTGCGTCATCGATTTCCCCCAACGCGATTTTACCCTAGCTTACTTGATATGTCCGCCATTCAAGGAGCCGTTCATGACCTACGACCCCAACAACATCTTCGCCCGCATCCTGCGCGGCGAGTTGCCGAAGGTGGCGGTGTATGAGGATGACCTCACCCTCGCCTTCATGGACATCATGCCGTCAGTCGAAGGCCATACATTGGTGATCCCAAAGGAGCCCGCCGAAAGCATCCTCGATCTCTCCTCGGAAGGCGCCGCCGCGCTGATCAAGGCGACACAGAAGGTGGCGCGCGCCGTGAAGCGGGGTCTCGACGCACCCGGCATCATGTTGGTCCAACTCAACGGCGCCGCGGCGGGCCAGAGCGTGCCGCACATCCATTTCCATGTCCTGCCGCGCAGCGAAGGCCTGGACCTCAAACTCCATGGCCGCGGAATGATGAAACCGGAGGTTTTGGAGCCCATCGCGGCGAAGATCCGGGCGGCCCTTTAACCCGGCGAGAGCCGCCCTACATGTAGGCGACGATGATCTATCTGCTGGCCTTTTTTTGTTCGCCGCTGGCTTTGCTGCTCACGGGCAAGCCGTTCCAGGCGCTTGCCAATCTGGTCCTTTATGTGCTGTCGATCGCGCTCTGGATCACGATCATCTTCCACCATGCCGGCTTCGTGCTCTGGGCCATCGGCGTGCTGCATTCGGTCCTCTCCATCAATCACGCGCGCGAGGAACGCAGAGCGCGCAGGATTATTGCCGCCACCCGGCCGGATTAGCCGACCCAGTTGCCGTTCTTTCACAAACGTGGGATTCTGCTAGCCGAACGTCAGGAGCATGCCCATGACCCTTAAGACCATCGCGCTGAGCATCGCGCTCGCGGCCGGCTTCGTGTTCTCGCATTCAGTGCCAGCGATGAGCGCCACCCAGCAAAGCAAGGAAGACTACTGCGTGAAGAAAGGCGGCGTCGTGCAGACCCGCATTCCCGAATACAACACCAATGGCGGCGATCCGCTCGTGCTGTCGGGCTCGCAGGAGTTCTGCCAGTTCACGTCGAAGAAGGACGGCAGCCAGATCAATGTGCTGCTCAGCACGCTGACCACCAAGCAACCGTCCCTCGCGGCTCTGGCCTATTACGCGCAGGTGCAGATGGGCAGCTGCAATGGCAACCCGGGCTCGTGTTATTGCTCGTTGGTGGGCGGCACAGATCTTTTCGGCGGCATCAACGCCGCCGGCGGCGGATGGGTGTTGAGCACCGATCAGACCGACGTGCTTGAGGCCTGCATCTTCCCGGACATGTCGTCGATCGACTCCTGGGGCCTCGCCTATCATTCGGCCGACATCATCCGGGGCAAAGATCTGGCAAAGGTGCTGCGCTACCCAAACCCGTACGACGCCGCTCACAAGGGACAGGCCAAGAAGATGCCGTTCCCGCCGGGACATCACACCAGCCGTATCTAGCCGGTCAGGAAGTTCAGAACCGTCTTCATCTCGCCGCGGATCAGATGTCCGGTCCGCGGCAGAAGACACACCTGCGCATGGGCGACGTTCTGCTCCAGACGGCGCCTGGTATCCCGTGAATCGAGGAGCACGTCGCGCCCGCCGGCGATAGCGAGGAGCGGCATGGTCAACGCTCGCAGTTTTGCATCGCTGAAGACCGGAAGCTTGCCGCGGCGCTGGCGGAAATTCGCGAACACCAG
>CAZCJI010000086.1:0-10134 GCA_964498625.1 uncultured Rhizobium sp. | reverse complement strand
GTTTGGAAACCGGCGGTCCAGATTGGTCGATGCTGTCTTCAGCACATCCTTCACCTTGATGTCTGGATTGCCCGCAACCATGGGGTTTGCGGACGAAAGCAGATCGTCGGTGAGAAAACTGGTCACCGCCCGCTCCTGGGCGGCAATGCGTTGCGCGCGCAGATAAAGAAAGGTACTCGTCGCCAGGCCCGCGAACAGCACAACTATCAAAGCCAATATGGGAATTCTGCGCGCACGCGAGCGCTCGAGTGCTTGCCGTGTTCTCGCATACTCTTTCTGGGCGGCAGCATCTCGCGCGGCTTCGGCGCGGCGGCGATCCAAGTCTCGCAATCGCCGGGGCAATTCTGCCGCGTCGGAGATACGGCGCGTGGGATCTCCGGCCGCGGCCGCCGCAATATCCTCCCTAAGAATTTCGTCGTCGACCAGATGCTCCCATCCTGGCGCCAGCGAACGGCGAAAATCACCCGTGACCATCTGGAACAGCAGCACGCCCAACGCATAGAGATCGGCTTGCACGGTCGGAGCGCCGCCAGCGAGCAGTTCAGGCGCTCGATACATCGCGGTCCCGCTTGTCGTTTCAGGGCCGGTCGGCGCGTCGAATCCGGTAATGCTAAATGCCGCGAAGCGGCTGAGATCCAGCGCGCGGCCACTCCCGAAATCTGTCAGCACAATCGCGGCGCGCTTCTCTTTCGAACTGCGGACAAGGATGTTCGTCGGTTTCAGATCTTTGTGCAGGACGCCCATGCTGTGGGCCGCGGCCAATGCATCGGCAATCTGCGCGACGAGATCTAAGCGTGTTGTGATGTCGATCGCGGTCAACCCGCCTTGCCGCGCGCTCCATTCAACCAGATTGCCTTCAGGCCAATAGGCCAGCTCGATGAAATACGGCGCGTCGGTGAAATTCCAGTCGAGCACGCGGTTGATATCGTCGCGCGGACCCAACCCTTCGTAGAGCAACCGGCCAAGCGCCACCTCGCGGCGGAGTGCAATCAGTCCTGTGTCGTGCGATGCGAACTTGAAGACCCGCTGCTCGGCGCCGCCTTTCGCTTCTCCCAGCCACGCATCGCCGAAGCCACCAGCGCCAAGTTTGCAGACAAGCCTCCAGCCGGGCCGGTCGGGAACCGGGTCTCCGGCCGAAAGATCGACTTTGGGTGGCAGCAAGATGGTGCGTGGATCGGCCTCGCGTACCGAGACAGACGCGTCGAATCGATAGCCGAAACCGTGCGCCGTGCGAACGATTGTGTGGTTCTCATCCGACAGGGCGGCACGCAGCCTGGCGACACAATTGGTGAGACTGGCCTCGGAGATGTCCCGGTCCGGCCACAGCGCATCGAGAATCTCCCCCTTCGTCACCACCTCGCCAGCGTGATTCAGGAGCATGGACAGCAGTTCCAAAGGCTTGCGCGCCAGTTCCACATCCGCGCCGTTGACGCGCAAAGTCATCGCCTGTTCGTCGAAAACGGTATCGCCGAACTGCCATAAATAGGCGCTTGGGGTAGGACGGACGTTCATAGAAGTCGCGGATTTCCTAGATTTCGACTCTTTTTTTTGAATTCAGAATTTCGTTAGGACTTACCGCGCCTGCTCATGACCCTCTGCCGCCGTCCAACACGTCAAGACGGAGGCTTCCTATGAACATACCCCATCGTTTCACCCTTCCCCTGATCGGCGCAATGGCCGGGTTCGGGGCACTGATGGCCCCTGTGGCCGCGACGGCCAGTTCGCTTCAAGTGATTTACCAGATACCCAATGCCGGCGATCACCTGATCGGAACATTCGCGAATGCAGACGGATCGGTTTTTGTCGTCAGCGACGTCGGCCAGAACGGCCGGGGACAGATCCTGCTGCTGACCCCGAAAAAAAAGAAATACAACATGACGATCATCAAAGAGTTCGCCTGCGATACCGACGGGTCTCAGCCGGCAGCATCTCTGATCGCCGACACCGCCGGGAACGTCTGGGGCATGACCAATACCGGATGCGGCTCGGGCAATCTTTATGGCACCCTTTTTGAGCTGGTGAAGCCGGCCAAGGGAAAGAAATGGACGTTCCGGACCGTTCTGCAGATGCCTTCGAGCATCGGATTCGAAGGTGTTGCCGGTTCCGGCTACGGTAAAATGGCTTTCGATGATGTGGGCAATCTCTATGGACTAGAGACGCTGGGCTGCAACGACGGTAGCTGCGGCAAAATCTACGAAATCCCCACAAAGCTGCTGAACAGCGGAAAGGGACAGGTCAAAATCCTTTACAACTTTCCGCAGGTGAACGGGGGGCAACCGGCCGGCCTCGTCCGCGACAAGAACGGCAACTTTTTCGGGATCACCAATTCCGCCGGCGGAAACAATGAGGGATCGGCCTGGGAAGTCAGCCCGCCCAAGAAGAAGAACGGTGCATGGACCGGAAGAGGCATTTACGACTTCTGTTCGGATCAATCCTTCGACGACTGCAACGATGGGCAGAACCCGAACGGTTTGCCGACTCTTGATGCGAACGGCGTGCTTTACGGCACGACGTTTGGTGGATGCCCGAACTTTGCCTTTGGCACAGTTTGGTCATTGACGCCATCATCTGACGGCAAGACGTGGTCGTTCCGGCAGCTCCACAGCTTCAACGATCCGGCTGGCACATGTCAGGCCACGACCGACTATGGTGTCCATGATCCTTATGAGGTGATTGCCCTTAATCAGAAAGGCCAATTGCTGACATTCACGCAGTCAGGCGGTTTCTTCGCGCCGTGCACCCAATCGCAGAAAGAGATATTCGGCGGACTAATGTCGATCGATCCCGTCAGCGGCGGCGATGCGGTTGCGAACAATCAGTTTGCCGTACAGCAAAACGTCTCGGGGCCCTATGTTCCCGTTAGCAGTCCGAGCTTGTTGGGCAATACGGTTTTCGGCACGAGCTCGGAATACTACGATGCTGGTTCGGACACGTATTCCGGCGGTGTCGTCTTCAAGGTTACGCCGTAGAGACTTTCAAAGATGCCGGGCGCGCGAGCAGTGCGTGCGCGTCCGGCATTTCACTGAACACGCGTTTGCTCACCGTCAAGTCGATCAAGAAACGATTGCCAAGATGCAGTTCGCGCCGGCTTCAACGAACGGGCGAAGCTCTTTGAGCAAAGCGCTCGACCAGAAACACGCGCACCAAAAATCAGCCGCGCATATTCGCGCTTAGCGGCCGGCTTTTATCACACCTGAGAACTTGCCGGACGCATCTTCGCCTGTGAACGTATCACCGATCTTGTATTCCTTGACCGGAAAGCAACTCGGCTTCGCGCCGGGCGGCGGGTTGGTCGGGAAAAAGCAGCTTTGTCCGCCGGCATCCGCCCAAGTCCCTTTGAGGATCGCGCCGTCCGGCAACGCAATCGAGTAGCTGTGATCGGCGTTGACGTAGACCTTCACCACACGGCCATCCGCGTAAGTGGACTCGATCGTGCCGTCATAGGCGCCCGTCCAAGTGTCTGCGAACGCAGGCACAACGACAGCCGTGGCAAGCGCGGCGACAACAAGCGGCGAGTTGCGCATGAAGACTGCCCCTTTAATCTTTTATCGGTTGTCCGAGTAAGTCTTCGATGCGGTCTATTTTAACCAGCACTGCCCAACCTTTTTTCTCCGGGTCGGATTTCTTCTCGGGCTCGATCAAGCGATCCCAAACCTTGTCATAGACCGGGCCCGATTTGTGCACGGTTGCGGTTCCATAGAGGCGTGCGATGCCGCCAATCGGCAACACGTCCCTGGCGCCGAGATTGAAATAGAAAACCGTGACGTTCGTGCCATCGCTCATCAATGCCGTGGTCGTACCCCGGCCGCGCTCCCATATCGATATGTGCTCATCGTCATAGACCTGCGCGCTGCCGCGCGGCGTGATCTGCGCAAAGCCGTTGCCGAGCACCGTGCCGATGAGACAGGTATGAGTGGGAAACGCATTGTCGATGATGGGCCAGATTTTCTTGGGAATTATGGTCATGTGACGGCCTTATCGGTATGTGTTGTTGGATGTGTGATCGCCGCCCAGCCATTTCTGGAGATCGACGTGCGCCGTCGCCAAGCGAGCGGCATTGATCTCCTTGGCCTTCGGCGCATCGAGCGTGAATTCGCAGATCATGCCGTTCGGGTCAGTCGCATAGACGGAGCGGCAATAGCCATGTTCTAGCACGAAACTTTCCGGCTCCTTGTAACCCGCTTTTTTTAGGCGTTCTTCAATCCCCCTCTGCGTCTCGGCATCGACATTTAGTGCGATGTGATGAAAAGGAGAGAACGGCATCTTGGGGCCGAACTCCTCTTCGTCTTCGGGCGTCGCGAACTGGAAAAAGGCGAGCGCGCCGCCATCCCCAAGACCGAAGAAGCAATGGCAATAGGTTCGCATGGCGCCAAAGAGCTCATCGGTTTCGCTCCAAGTCGCGATCAGCGGCAACCCGATGACCTCTTCATAGAACTTGCGCGTAGCTTCCATGTCGCGTGTGACATAAGCCGTGTGATGCAACCGCGAGGGCAGTTTTGCTTGGACGTTCATAGAGGCGATCCTTTCAATCTTGCGCTAGGCGACTCGCTTTGCGGGGTTCCAGAACTTCTTCGATGCGATCCGTGCGCCTTCCGCAAGCGCGGCGAGCTTGGCCCAGACAACGTCGGGATCGACGCCGCCTTGCCCGACATGAATGGAAAACCCGCAGTCCACTCCGGCTATCACATTCTCGCGTCCCAGAAGATTGGCGTAGCGCCCGATCCGCTGGGCGACGAGCTCCGGATGTTCGATATAGTTCGACTGGCATTCTATCACACCGGGGACGAAGGTCTTGCCCTCAGGTGCCTTAACCGTTTCGAACATCGACCATTCATGCGCGTGACGCGGGTTTGCCGCTTCGAACAGGATCGCCGACGGTTTCGCATAGGACAGTACATCGATAATGTCGGAGAACGGCACATCGCAATGATGCGGGCCGGGATAATTGCCCCAGCATATGTGCATGCGCAGCTGTTCAGCCGGAATGTTGCGCACGGCGTGATTGAGCGCCTCGATATGCAGACGCATGCGCTTGCGGAATTCCGCGAGGCTGAGATCGGAATACTGGACATGACGCCCCATCGCGAGATCAGGGCAGTCGAGCTGCAGCACGGCCCCGCTCTCAGCGACCGTCTCGTATTCGTAGCGCATGGCCTCAGCGATGGCAGACAAATAGTCTTCTTGGCTCTTGTAATAGTCGTTGCGGAAGAACAGCGATATGACGCCGGGCGACGCCGCGCTCGAGAACAGCCCCTTGACGTCCTTGCCTTTCGCAGCAGCGATGAGATTTTCCATATCGAGCTTCGGCGAACGGCGATCCGCCAGTTCGACCGGACCGTTGCAGGCCGGCGCCTTGCGAGCCTTGCGGCCGGGGTCACCGAACACGCGCGCCGCGCTGCGTGGATAGTCCGCGAGGTCCTGGAACACATAAGTGTTGCCGCTGCCGCCGAAGCCGCTCAGACGATCCTTCACATAAGTGGCATAGCTCGGCTTCGACATCTCGCCGTCGTTGACGATATCGACGCCGGCTTCGGCCTGCTTCTGTACCATTTGCTTGACAGCTTCGACGACGCGCGCGTCAAGCGCTGCCACATCGACTGGAACGCCTTCTTCCTTCGCAAACATCACGCGAATGAGATCGTCGGGCCGCGGCAGGCTGCCCGTATGCGTCGTCAGGAAACGATCCGTGCTGCGTTGCATATTCGATTTCGATTATCGAAGAAATATTCGCATATCAGCGTATCCGTTGCGTGCGCTGCTTGTAAAGAACGGCTTATACGCGGGACTTCTTGCCGTCATAGATGATTGCTTCCGCCGCGTTGTGGGACAGGACGAAGCCGATGGGACGTTCCGCCTCTTCGCGCAGATGCGCAAGCAGGCCCGCAGTGCGCGCAAGAATGGAAATGCTCTTGAGGGCGCTCAGCGGGAATCCGATTTCCAGCAAGATGGCGGGGATCGCGCCATTGATATTGATGGGCAAAGCACGACCTATCGCCTCGGGCAACACGCTCTCAACGGTATAGAGCATCTGAATATAGGGCCCGGTGAGCCCGCGCTCCCTCGCGAGTTTCAACAAAATATTCGCGCGAGGATCGCCGTCCGCATGTTGCGGGTGTCCAAAGCCCGGGATCGCGGCCTTCCTGGCGCGCATCTGACGGATATGATCGATGGTGACCTGCTTCGCATCACGACCTTTCGAAGCTTCGACAAGTTCATGCAGAAAAACTCCGCCCGCCTCCGCGCTTCCGAGAACGACCGAGCCGGAACCGAGCAATCCGGCGGCAACCGCGCCCTGAATGGCCTCTGGCCCAGCGGCAAAGGACATGCGAGCCCCTTGAACTCTGGGCACAAGCCCATGATCTGCGATCGCGACCAGCAGAGCTATGACGAAGAAGCGCAGATTGGCCGTGGGCATTTCGCCCATCAGCAGAAGAAAGAAGTAATCGGAGAAGTCGATCTTGCCGATAAGCTCGCGGCACAGATCATAGCCACGCACTGTGATGGAGGTCGCGTCCGATGTGGAAATCGCGGTATAGGGCGCGTCCTGTTTGCCGATACGCATCGCTCAATTCTCCTGTTTTTCGAACGCGGGCTATTTACAAATATCGAAATTGACTTCGACATGCGGAAAAATCTAGTCTGATCTTGGAAGTGTGGAAACGGCCATGATCAAGGTCCTTGAGGATGTGCGCGTTGTCGAGATGGGCACGTTCATCACAGGCCCGGCGGCTGCGATGTATCTCGCCGACATGGGCGCCGATGTCATCAAAGTGGAACGGCCGGAGACCGGCGATCCGTTCCGTGCTTTCGAGGGCGGTCTCTATAGTCCGCATTTCCAGACTTACAACCGTAACAAGCGGAGCGTGACCTTGGATACGCGGGGCGCTGCCGATCTGAAGCAATTCGACCGGATCGTCGCCGGTGCGGACATTTTCGTTCAGAACTTCAGGCCCGGTGTTGCAGAGGATCTGAATGTCGGAGCCGAACGCCTGCAGAAGCTAAATCCCAGGCTTATCTATTGCGGCATCTCCGGCTTCGGCAGCCAAGGACCGGATGCAGGACGTCCCGCTTACGACACGGTGGCTCAGGCAGCGAGCGGATGGTTGCGTCTGCTGATAAACCCCGAAAATCCGCGCGTCGTGGGACCGGCAATCGCCGATTCCATGACGGGTTTTTATACTGCTTTTGCTGCGTTGGGAGCACTACACGAACGGCAACGAACCGGCCGCGGCCGCCGCATCGATATCTCGATGTTGGAAGCGATGTGCCACTTCAACCTCGACGACTTCACCCACTACTTCCAGGCCGACGAGGTGATGGGGCCTTACAGCCGCCCCAGCGTGTCGCAATCCTACGTCTTCGAATGCGCGGACGGAAAATGGATTGCACTGCACATGTCGTCGCCGCCGAAATTCTGGGAGGGGCTAGCGGGCGCCATTGGCAAACCCGATCTGTTCAACGACCCGCGCTTTGCCGACAGGCCGGCACGCATCGCGCACCAGGAAGACCTGATCGCGCTTATGGGGCCGATCTTCAAGCAGAAGCCGCGCCAGTCATGGTGCAGCGCGCTTGAAGAGCGCGGCGTGCCTTTCGCTCCGGTCTATGATTCGAGTGAGGCGCTCGAAGATCGTCAGGCCAAACATCTTGGAATCGCAATTGAGGCCGAACATCCCACGATGGGCAGGTTTCGCACCGTACGTTTTCCGGCGAGCTTTGATGGGCAAACGTTAAGCGAAGTGCAGCCGCCTCCCACGCTGGGCGAGCACGACGGGCCCATCAAGAAAGCCCCCGCGAACGGAATATGGCGCCCGCGGAAAGCCGACAAAGTCGATGCGGCAGAATAGTCTCACCAGACGGCGCATATCTACTTTATCCACATATCGAAATTGACTTCGCAAATCGAAAGACCCTAGATTCTGCGTCAGGAGGAATCCGCGTGGCTGGCGGCTGCCGTCAACGGCAGACGTCCGCAGCGAGTCCAAAAAGGACCGTACACGGACGAAACGCAGCGGTGCCGGACAAGGTGCCGTCTAAAGAGGGGGGCACTGTCATGAACGGCTCGCGTATTTCGAAAAATCTTTTCAGATTGATGATGGGTAGCTCGGCTCTTGCTGGATTGCTCGCGGCAGCACCCGTGCATGCGCAGACGAGTTCTACGCCGGCCGCGAGCGAAGGCGTTGAAACCGTCGTGGTGACAGCCCGCCGCCGCAGCGAAGATATCGAGAAAGTTCCGGCTCAAATCAGCGCCTTCACGGCGGAGACTATCCAGGCCAAAGGAATCAAGAACCCAGCCGACTTCCTCAGCGCCGTACCGAACGTTACCTTCATCTCGACCCAAAATTCCGGTACGAGTTTCATCGTCATGCGCGGCATCGGTCAGGCGCGTAACAGCGAGCCGTCAGCCGCCATCGTCGTCGATGGCGTGCCGATGACCCAGCCAGCCGAGTTCAACCAAAACCTTCTCGACATCCAGCAGATCGAAGTGCTGAAGGGGCCGCAGGGCGCTCTTTATGGTCGCGACGCTATCGGCGGTGCGATCCTGATCACCACCAAACAGCCCAGTGATACTTGGGAAGAGCAATTCACCTCCGGTTACGATAGCGGGCCGGGCTTCAACGTGGACGGCTCGGTGGGCGGACCCATAACGGACACGCTCAAAGTGCGTGCCGCGGCTTCCTATCTCGACACGGATGGCCTGCTGACGAATATCGACAGTGTGGATCAGTCCGCACGCCGTAATGCAGACCCGGTCCAGAATTTCAGCGGCCGCGCCTCTTTCCTGTGGACTCCGGCGGAAAACTTCACCGCCGATCTGAGGTTATCGACCGATCAACTGGCGACCCGCGGCCTCTATTATGTGGTGACGCCGTTCGGTGATCCGAATTTCAACAATCCTAATTACACCAGCCAGCCGATCGATCTGAACAACTCAGGTCTCGATGACCGCAAAATCTATGACATAGGCCTCAAGCTAAACTACGACATGGCCGGTGGCGGTTCGCTGCAGTCGATCTCGGGCTACAGCACGGTTTGGGAAATCCTCACCGGCGACGGGTATCCGTTCAACGAGTTTGGAAAATCGGCAGTGGGCTTTGACTATGGCCAGGCCCAGTTCCTGAGCACACGGACGTTCAGTCAGGAGCTGCGCTATACCTCCGCCTCCGATCAGCGTTTCCGTTATATCGTCGGCGCCGAAATCTTCGACACCCAGCGCTATATCTCGACCGGCAACATGTACGACGGCACATTCGACTCGGGCGTGCAGCCGATTTATCGCGTGCCGAATCCTCAATTCGGCATCGATTCCTATGCCCCACAATCACAGGTCAGCTTTCTTGCCGACGGCCAGAATCAATTGGCGTGGGCCGGTTATGTCGACATGTCCTATGACATCACGGATGCGCTCGAGCTCTCGGTCAATATGCGCTACGACAGCGATCATCGCGTGAACACAACGCTTACGCCGCAAGAATTCCTGGACGCCAATCCAATCACTGGCCGTCAGGCGATACCGGCCACGACAGGCGAGCAACGGGCGCATACATGGTCTGCATTCCAGCCGCAGTTCATTCTGCGTTGGCAGGCAAGCGACAATCTAAACCTCTATGCAGATTACAGCAGGGGCTTCCGCAGTGGCGGGTTCAATCAGACAGGTGTGGCGGAAGCTGCAGAGGCGGCGCACTACGATAATGTCGGTGATCTGTTCAAGGCCAATACCGCCGATACCTTTGAGGCCGGTTTCAAGAGTCACGCATTGGACGATCGGATTTTGTTCAACGGCAGTATCTATCTGACCGAAGATCACAACGACTATTACTTCGTGTTCCTCCCGTCCAACTCGACGCAGAACCTCGGCAACATCAAGAAAATACAATTCATCGGCGCAGATTTCGACATGACGGCGCGCCTGGACGAACACCTCTCGTTGAATACGGGATTGGGTTACACCAACAGCAGGATTGAGGAGTTCCCAACCACCTCGCCGCTGACACCGTCCGCTGTCGGCGCGAATGCGCCTTTGGTGTCAGACTACACAGTCAACATAGGGCTTCAGTTTGACCACCGGATAGGAGGCGGCATGAACTTCTTTGCTCGCCTGGACGACAATCTTATCGGGCCGACGACTTTCGTGAT
>CAZCJI010000085.1:0-10141 GCA_964498625.1 uncultured Rhizobium sp. | reverse complement strand
CCCCCCCAAGCGTGTCCTTCAGGGACGATCCGAATGCCTTACCCACGCCCAACACACCGGCGAGGCCCTGCTTGGGTTCATCGCGCCCCGTGCGGGCCGGTGCGGTCGTACCTGGATTGGACATAAGAAACCCATAAGAGATCGGCGGCTGTGCTGCTCTGCACTATGCGGCGCAGCACTGAAATAGACAATTCGCGGTTAGAAGTCCATGTTGACCAGGTCTTTCAATTCCGGGTCCGCATCGAAGAAATTGTCGTCGTCGCCGCCGTCCGAGTCGATCGTGCTGAAGAACTCTGCGGCTGCTTCCATATTATCAAAATAAGTCGAGCGGCTGCCGTCGAAAACGTAGGCTTGATCGCAGAACTGCTGCGCGATTTTGACGTCATGCGTCACTACAAGGATACCGGCCTGCTGGCGCAGATCTTCAATGATTTCCTGGCGCCGCCCGCGTTCCGACTTTCCGCCCATAAAACCGCCTGAAAAGATATAGCGGTCGAAGGGGAGGGAAACGCCGGCGTAAAAGGCAAGACGCGCCTGCGCGTCCTTGGGGCACTTGTCGCCACGGACATTGATAAAGTCGCCAAGCTCCGCCATCTCGCACACCTTCGTCAAATATTCCTTTTCGTTGGCTTCATAGAGCCGTGCGATAAATCTTATGCTCGTCGCCAGCGAATGGTGTTTATGGATGAACTTGGTGTCGGGAATCGACCACGAGATCGAGTGGGTGCGCTTCACACTTCCTTTGTCCGGCGCATCCGCGGCGCAGATCAGACTGACGATTGTGCTGAGCCCCGCTTCCTTATGACCGAGAAACGCGACATTGGCCTTCTCTTCGATGCGAATATCGACGTCCTCGTAGGTCAACCTGACGGAGCCATCCCGCACATTCTTCGTAACGCCGCGCAGTTCGATCGTCATACGTAGGGCATCCGGCGTTGATAGCGCTCAAGCGACAGGCCCAGAAGCAGAAAGCCAAGGATGCATTCCATGACATAGACCGGATCTGCGATAGGCGAAGTGTAGGTCACAAACCACCCATCGCGAAGCATTTCCATGCAGTGGAGCACGGGATTCCAGGTGAAGTAAGGCCACAGTACAGATGGAAACATGGTGATGACGAACAACATTCCGCCGACCATGCGGTTGATCAGATTGTAGTAGCTAAGGAATTGCTTGATCGGCGGAAAAACACGCGCAGCGGTACCGACCAGGAGGCCAACCGAAATACCCATTATCGATAGCAACAGGAATGCGAAAAGGACTTCGAGAATATTCTGTGGCGGAAATACGCCGTCATAGATCGAAACAGGAAGCAGAAAGACGCAGTACAACGCAAAGAAAATGCAAAAGTCGCGGAGCGCCGAAGCGACCGCGATATCGACCGGTGTCACGCGCGGAAATTGAAGCATCCCGTCCGACCCGGAGACTGCACCGTATGCAGCGGTGAGGAGGGACATGTAACTGTAGAACGGTATGATGCCCACGATCAGGAACGTCGAGGGCGGCATATCGGGCGGCGTGAGCCCTTTGAACGCCGAGCGCGCAAGCCGCATGACGCCGATAAACATGATCGGTTCAAGCAGCGCCCAGGCAAACCCATAATTGTAGGTTTTCATCATGCCCTGGAGTTCATAGATCGTCAGGGCGCGGATGACGCTGAATTGCGTTTTGATATCTTCGAACACCCGGTGACAACTCCTGAGCCCGCGCAGAACTAGGCCGGTCGAAGCGGACAGTGTTTCATGGCGCAGCCGGCTGCTAGTAGCACGGATTTTCGCGTCAATTCAATGCTGCCCGCGCTTTACGACAGCTCGCGCGGCACCGCGAAAACGACCGGACAGCGCACGCCGAACCCCTCTTCGATGATCTTCTGCGTGTAACGCGAGTTGGCATAGATCGCGGTGGCGCGAGACAGGATGAGCGGGAACTCACGCCTGAATCTGCTCTGCCCAGTGATATCGTCGAAATAGCCGGTCGTCTCCGGATCGCCCAGCAATTCGTTCCAGAAATGCACTCCGTAGAGGAACGGGATATTCGTATGGTTGAGCGCATCGGCCACGGAAAACCCGACACCGGAAATTGCGTGCACAAGGGACACGTCGTTTTCCAGCAGGAATTTGCGTAGATCGGCCGTCTTGTCGCCCACGAATACACAGCGGCGGCCAGCGACGACTCGCTCCTCGCCGAAGAGATCGCTGCGTGTGCCAACGATGATGGGCTCGAAGCCCTGGCGCGCGTGATGTTCGGCCGCATTCTCCAGGAAATGTTCGCCGCCGCCATACAGATCCGCACCATTGCGCGAGATCAGAACGGCCACGCCACGCTTGGGCCACGTTGTTCGAAACGACGTCTCGACGCGCTCGCGCTGACCATAGAACGGCCGCCAGCGCGCCAGAGCGACGCTATCGTCGAGTCCGTTCAAAAGTCCGCTCTCCGCCAAGCCCAGAAGTGCATCGCGGCGCCAGAATTCCAGCCTATGTCCGTCGGTCAACCCGATCTCCGCGTGCCCGGCGCGTCGCGCAACGTTGGAGTCGAGGAGCGTTTGGATTTCCGGCGAGATCGTTTCCTCGGAATAACCTGTCGTGGTGCAAATCCAGTTCTGTGGAATGCCCGAAAGACGAGCTGCAAAAGCGGCAGGCCCGGCGTCATCGCTGCGGCGTATGCTTTGTGACGAGTCGAAAGCATCCAGCGGGACCACGGTTCCGGCAAGATCGGCTTGGAGGCCGACCTCGTCTTCGGTGAGCGCCGAGAGCAGACGCAGATTCATTTTTGCGCCACGATGCGCGGGGTCCATATCGAGGATTTGCGTATATGTCGCGACAGCTTCTTCAATCTGGTTGCGCGCGACCAGCGCCCGGGCCCTGATCATCAATGCGCGCGTGTCGTTGGGGGCGTCGCTTAACACGGCGTCCGCAGCAGCAATGGCTTCGTCATAGCGACCGGCGCCGAACAACGCCTCCGCGTGTGGAACGCGATACCGGAAACGAACCTGCGGATCGTCCGATGCGCTCAATCCCCGCAGCAGGGAGAGACGCTCGTTGCGCAATTCGAGACGGCGCTCCGGCGTCATTTCTCCGCGCATCTGTTTTGAGAGCACAATCACCATCTCGCGGCGTGCGCGCACGTCGCCTTCTTCCAGACGGTCGGCGGCACGCAGATGACGCATCGCTTCGTCGAATTCGCCCTGTAGAGATCGTGCCGCACCCGCGAGGTAATTCGCCTCGAACGATTGCGGATGCAGCGCGGCGGCGGCGGCGGTCGCGCGCACAGCGAGACCATGATTGTGGGCCTTCATCGCACTGCGACCAAATGCGGTGAGGCGTTGTTCCGCCGCCGTGTTCACGAACGTGCGGCGATAGAGGAGAGCACTGTCCCAATCGCCAGACTTTTCGTGCCCGCGTAACCGTTCGACGACGATGTCCCGGTCGATCGCGAGCAGAAGGTTTGCGAGCTCGGCATCGGACAGCTTGCCGATCTGCCGCAGCAGCGCCTTGCTCGCAGCGGCAGGACGAATATCGCGATCCAGTTCCTCTTCGGCGACGCGCGCTTTTCGCTCGCGGGGGCGGGCCTCAGCGTGACCGATCGACAGCTGACCACTCACCACATGTTCGTCGAACAGCGTGTTGGCGGACGGCCCCAGGCGGGCCATCAGCGAAAATTTCAAGGCCGGATTTTCCACATCTTCGATCCGAATGGACTGAAGTTCGCCGGTTACCCAGGGTTTGCGGATCGAAATCGCGAAGCCATGCGTGTCTTCGCCCGGCTGTCCGCGACCCAGGAGAAAGCGCCGCCGTTTGTTCGCAGCGAAGGTTCCGCGCGGCTGGCTATCGATGAAAAGATTGAAGCGCACGCGGCGATCGGGACGGACTGTGTCCATCAACCAGCCACGTAATTGCGAACCCGCAACCTTCAGAACGCCGTGATATGCACCCGACATACGGTTCCAGCCCGCGACCGGCAGATCAATTTCGTTAACTTTATCAAGATTTTAGACTGCCCGGGCCGTGTAGCGCAACTCACCCGCCGAAAGCTGCAATTGCGCGTCGAAGCCGGCGCCGGAGGCATCCAGACTCCAATCCCCCGGCTGACCTTCGAGTGCGAGCGTGATGGCCGCGGGTTCGGCGCTCCACTGAAAGAGCGAAACCGCGATGGTACGCCCCGTCTGCAGGATCCGTCGAATCGAATGGCCCTCGCCTTCGGGTGCAATGACCCCATCGGCCAGCCCATCGAATGCCGCCGTCAGGCCGCCTCCCGACTCCAAAACGAAGCGATAGGGCGCTTCGGAGGTCTGCGGCGCGGTAAGACCCGGCGCGATATGCCAGAACTGCTCGAATGATGCCTGCGCGCCGCCGGTCGCAGCGAGTTCGTCCACCACGATCAACGCGTGTTCGGCTTTCAGATGAATCACCGTGCGCGTAATCGAACCCGCCGGATTGATTTTATCGACGCTGCGCGCGGCGGCCCAGCCTGGACCGCGCCAGGATTTTTCCAACCGCGCGGCGCCCGTCTTCAGCGGAAAATCGGTTGAAAATCCCACGCCGTCAATGTGATAGCCGTTGCGCAGGGCGGGATCGAATCCCGGCACCTTATCGCGCCTGTTTTCACTTTCCGGCGGTTCGGCCCGTATGAGCAGGTCCGACGCGCCGTAGGCGAACGCGAGCGTGACACCGCCTGGGTCGGACTGCGGGAAAGAAACCGGATCGGCATGCAGAATCACGAGCGACGATTGAGGTGTCACCTTCAAAGTCGAGTGACTGACAAAATACTGCGCATCGCGGAACACATATGTATCCGTCATCCGCGGCGGCGTGACTTTCTTTTCCGGCGCGTTCTTAGTGAAGCCCGCGCCGGCGAGGGCACGGCGCGCACCCGACAGCTTGCGTGCGAAAGATTTTTCGCGGCTTCCGTCGAAGGCAGGAGCCGACCCGTTGGATTTCTGTATTGCCTCGGCGAACACCGTCATTTTCTTGGCGGCGGCAGCGACGGGCTCGATCAGCGCCACATCGGAGCGATCGAAATCGCTGACCAGCGTCCGGAATTGCGCCAGCAGATTGCAGTGATCAGAGAACGGCCCTGTGCGCCAAACCCCGTCCGCCGTCAGCCCCGCGTCGAATTGCAGCGTCTTGAGCCTTTCAAGACTGTCGTTCAGCAATCGCTGTGCGTAAGGCGTCCCGCGCAGAACCAGCGCCAACCCGATTACAAGACAATCCTGCTGCAACCCGTCGAACGAGCAGGGGACGTAGAAGTCCTCGGAACGCAAAACCTCAACAATATCCAGCAGGCGAAGGATGATTTCGGAGCAAACGGCTTCATCGAATCTGATCTTCCGCTTAACGGCCATCTTGCAGCAGAGAAGGTAGAGCGCGAGGACGCGCGCGCGCCGCGAGACGGTGCTCTCTTCCCAGGCGGTCGAGGCCGACAGAGGATGCTTCGAGACAAAATCCAAAATGATTGCGCCCGATTGCGAGAGAACCTGGCTTGCCGTGGCGCCGCGCTGCTTGAGAACGGCATCGACCTCCGCGACCTTCTTGGAATCGCGTCCATTGGCCTTGCTGTACCAGTAGTTCAGCGGACCGGCGAGAAACTCGAGACCAAACACATCGGCGATTTCGGACCGGCCCGAAGCGTCCTGCGGCCACGCGATAGGCACGGTAAGATCGAGGGTCTCTTCATCGGAGAGCACGACCTTGCGATCCATGAACGCTTCGGCGGACTCCTTGGAGGCGTGAGTCCAGAGCAGTCTGGGGGCCTTGGCCTCGTTATAGCTGAGTTGCGAGAGAAACTCGCGCGGCGAGGCGGCCAACGCACGCGCTTCGACAAGATCGGGCGGCGGCAGCGGCAAGGGACGCGGGAGTTTGCGTTTGGCCAAGGTCCCGTCGGCGGCAATTCCCAGGACGGATGTGGCGATGATATCGCCCAAGGGAACCGCGTTCGCACCATACCGGCCGAGTTTTTTATCCGACTGGATCAGCGGGCTTCCAAATGCGCCAGCCACCATAGCGATAGCTCGATTTTCCGTCACAAACGGCGCCGCGCCATCGACAGCCTCGGGTGCATATCGCTCCATAAAGATGCGCAATTTGGAATCGGTCTGCGCTATCGCGGCAACGCGCTCAGCGATTTCGGCGCTGGAAATTGGCGGAACATCGAAGCCGTATAGGGCGATATCGGATTTCTTTTCCGGCGTCGACCATTCCACCGGAATTTCGGCGAGATAGCGCTCCATTGCTACCCGGAACTGGGCCGCGGCGTCCTCGCTCATGCCATGCAGGGCAATCCTTATCGGGCGCGAGGCACCCTTGTCATCGCCGCCACCCTTATTTTTTCGATCTTCCTTTCTTTTGGCGATTTTCGCCTGCTTGCGTTCGAGCTTCTCTTCTTCGCTTTCCGGCCCGTCTTTTTTTTTTCGTTTCCGCCGGCGCAGATCGCCGCCTGTCGTGGCGCCTGCTTCGGCCGCGGCGGCTTTGCGGGCTTTGCGCTCTGCCTTGTTCGCAGACTTGTCTTTCCGTTCGCCTTCTTGGGCGCCGGCGCGGGCGTCTGCTTGTTTCTCAGCTTTGCGTTTTTTCCGCTTGGCTACACGCGCCGCTTTCTTCTGCGACCTGTCTTTCTTCTTGCCTTCGGACGGCTGGTCTTCGGCCATTGCAGGAGCCTCGTCCGCGTGGGCCGCGCTCCTTTCACTCTTGCGATTGGCTTTTTTCAGCGCGCGTTTGGCCTTCTTGTCGGCGTTCGCCGTCTCGGAAGCAGCGCGGGATGTTTCAGCAGCCTGCGCCGCGCGCTCGCGACCGGCCTTCTTTGCAGAGTCTTTTTCCTTGGATTTTCTCGCGGCCTTTGCTTCGCGTCGCGCGGCCTTTTCGTGAGACGCAAACTCGCTGAGTGTGACAGACGACAGGGGCGGAGGATTGTCCAAAAGATGGTTTGCGATAGCGCGCGCCTGAAACAGAAGCGCTTCATCATCTCCGGTCTGCGCCTCACCTGACTGTTTGGACGTAGGAACCTGGAGAAAACGAGCGCGCTCCTTCATAGCGGCCGTCATTCCGTCCAACCGCCGCTGCGCTTCGTCATCGAGCTTCGCAAACGGGCGAACGAGAAAATTCAGCGGCGCCGAACTCGCAAACATTGTCATTGAGAAGGCCCGCGCAGCCTCATCGCTTGCGAGATCTTCGGCTGTCAGATGGAAGACGGCGGCGCCAGCATCCGGGCCCTGCGATTGCAGTATGATAAACTCACCGTCTTTTGCTATCCGACGGCGAATTTCCTGCCAGACAGACTGCGCGGCGTCCTGCGCGCGCGAGACGACCGCAACGCGCAACGCTGCATTCGCAATCTGCGGGACAGTTCCACCGGATGGAGAAGAACCGCCGGATGAATTCCTGTGGTCTTCGGACATTATCGCCGTTCCGACGCTGGTCGCGCCAAACTATGCACCTGCAGCGCTCAGTCGTTTCAATCCGTCTTGTGCCCTGTGGTCGCCGGGCGAAAGCTCGAGAAGCGCGTTCCAGTGTTTCCGGGCCGCTGTCATATCACCGGCCCGTTCGGCCGCCCGCGCGAGGCTCAGGCGGCACCATTCCATGCCCTGCTGGGCCTCATCGGAATAGGGGTCCACCGTCTTCAGCAAGGCCCAGGCTTCCAAGGCGCCGTCGAGTTTCTCGATGCTGTCCGCGCTTTGAGCGACATAGCGTGCGCAATCCCCGAGATTGCGGACACTTTTTTCCACGTCGCCGCCGGCGCGATGGAATGCGGCCCACATCCGGCATGCTTCGAGCCACTGCCCCTTGGCCTGTGCGTCACGTGCGCCGCGCAATGCAGCGTTCTCGAGGCCACGAAGCACCTGGGGGTCGCCGGGGCGGCGGAGCAACAGCGCATCGAAGCGCGCGACCGATTCGCCGAAGTTTCCGGTGCGCAGCGCCAGACGGGCAAGGCGCAAGGAGCGGGAAAGAGAGCCTCCGCCAACCCGCGGACCCTCAAGCTTTTTCCATTCGGTAAAAGCCTCGTTGAAGCGGCCCTCTTCCTCGAGGCGGAAGGCATTCATCATGGTTCCGTGACGCGGCGAGACGCGGGCGATGACGGGCGCGAGCCAGAAGCGGCCGCTGCGCAATGCGCGAACCGGTTTGGCGGCGAGCGTAATGAAATCGTTGGTCATTTCGGAGCGCATTAATCCCGGAAAACTAACGCCGGTGCAACACACTTCGCAATCGTTAACGATAGCATGTCAAAGGATCCGCGGCCTGTTCTGGATACAGTCATAGTCGGCTTGATACATCGATTTGACACGCTCTAGCTGTGCCGCGGTCAGATCGTTGCGTTTCAGCACGTCCGGGCTTTCGTTTTTGTGGTCGAGCCGGACCCCGTCCAGTCCCAGATGTGCGCAAATTCCTGGAAATTCGTCGGCCAGATTGGCCAGATCGATGAGATGGCTGATGCGCAACCGGCCATGCTCGTCCTCGAAACGCTTGTGCTGCGGCTTGGCTTGCCAGCTCCGTTCGCACCAGGGCCCGAGAAAATCATCGAACGCCATTCCCTTCGTGGAATGCTGTTTGCCGTCGAAGGCCGGCTTTTGATGGGAATTGTAGAGGCTCAGAAGGTAGTCGGCGGGATCGCGAATAACGCCGAAGACGAAAAACTCTTCGTACGGGATATAGCGTTTGATCCAGGCGAATTTGTTGGAGACGGCGGAGAGACCGTCATGCTTCCCGAATTTCGTCGCCGACAGCCTGACCTCGGCTTGGCCCCCGATCGCGCTTTCAATGGCCGTGGACGCCGACTTCAGATTTGCGACGAAAATGAACTTGCGCGACAGGCTTATGAGCATAAGCGGCCCTTATAGCTGAAGCGACGCAACGGCGCCTTCAACGCCTGCCCCGGATAGCATCGATACGTCGCGACAAGCCTGACGCGAATGCAGCGGTGGAATACTTTTCCGCGATCCCGGCCCGCGCGCGTTGGGCCCTGGCGAGAGCGGCGTCGTAGTCGTCGAACACAGCCCGCATCTGGCGCGCGGCATCCGCCATGTCCGCATCGGCCCACACCGCGCCGTCGCACTGCCAGCGCGCCGCGCCGCGCGGAACGTCAATGAGCTTGTAGGCCACGGGGTATGCCACGTCCTGGCCGGTGAAATCGGCGTTGCCGGAATAGTCCGTGGCGATCACCGGCGTGCCGAACGCCATCGCGTCCGACATCAGATAACCGAACCCCTCCGAACGATGCAGCGACACCACGCAGTCCGCGTCGCGCACCAGCGCTACCATCTGTTCGCCGGTGTAGCGTTCGGTGACGATCTTGATGCGTCTGTCGCCTGCGCTGGCGCCGATGAGATGCTCCCACTGTTTCCATGCATTGCTCCAATGCTGCGGATTGACGTTGGAGGTCTTGACGATCAGCTCGACATTCTCATCGACTCGGAAGGCGTCCTGGAACGCCATCACGACAGCAAGCGGGTTCTTGCGCTCGATAGACGAGTCGAAATCGAACACGGTCACGAAACGGAAGGGGGAATTGCGCGACATGCGGCGCGGTGCGTGAAGAAACGGCTCATCGCCACGAAACAGGCCTTTGCCCACGACATATGTTGGTTTCAGCGGGGCATAGATATCGGCGACGTATTTCGTCGGCGCCCAGATTTCGTCGGCCAGCGCGATGCCGAGTTGCTGGACCGTTGGCGCGGTGGAAACCTCCCACAGGAAGAATCCGCAGATGTAACTGTCGAACAAGATTCCGCGGCGATCCTTCAGGAAGAAATCCGGCGCGTCGTTGGCATTGACCGCGAGCACTGCGATCGGTCTTGAACGGCAACCCTCGCGCCAACGCACGATCTGATCGCTCACCCAGTTCGCATGAGTGTCGAAATCGAGCCCGGTCACGTTCACACCGGCGGCCTCTAAACCCGATTTCAGCATGCCGTAATTGCGGCCGAGGCCGGTCTCCCTGCCGGCGTGGCCGATGAGCAAAACGTCCTGCGGCGCGTCGGCGACAGACGCGGCATATTGTGGAAGCTCGCCTTTCGCCGCAGCGATCAGCGACGGAGACGAACTCAGCGCCGCAATCACGCGCGGCAGAACGCCGTCATTGCCGAGGTAGGGCAGGAAGTACGGCAGATGCTCCGAGCTTTTCGGCAGAAAACTTTGAAGGCGGTCGAACACGAACA
>CAZCJI010000084.1:0-10176 GCA_964498625.1 uncultured Rhizobium sp. | reverse complement strand
CGGCGGATGCTGTGATGGATGTCGAGCTTGACGAGCCCGAATGCGCCGGGCGCGCCTTTCAGACGCGCGGCGAACTGATCCACCGGCAGGAAGGAAACGCCGGAAGCACCCAGTGCCGATACGAGCTTTGCAAGCTCGGCCTGCGGAAAACGGTCCGCGCGCGGCGTGCGCGTGAACGCGGTGCCGCCTCCGTCGCCGCCGGATGCGCGCCGGAGCAACACCCACACCAGCGGCTCTTCCTCGGCGGGGCGATGGGTGCGCGAGGCAAGACCCAGGAATTCGAAACCGCCGCCGCCTTTGAATTTTGCCGCGATGTCCGTGGCGCCGGCCGTGTCCTTGCCGAAATGCGCACGCAGAAAATCACGCAGCAGCACGCGCACATTGTCGTGGAGCTTGAGCTTCTCGAATGCGTCGTCGCTGGCGTCGCGGCAGAACTGCAGCGCGACAACGCCGCCGGGGCGCAGCGCGGCGCGCACTCTTTCGTGCAGCAACTCCTCGAACGTGTCGGGAATGCGCGACAGCGCCGTCGTCACAAAGCACAGGCCGATGTCGCCCGGGAGGTCGATGGTGAAGGGATCGCCCGCGATCTTCTCGCCTTCGGCCGCCGCGTCATCGACGGTGATGCGCGGGCCTTTGTGATTTTCGAGCGCCAGATCGATCTGGTTCTTGGCCGCCGGACTGGCGCGGCCGATGGTCAGTACGCGCGCGTCGCGCGGGATCTTCGCGCCGGCGATCAGGCTGTCGAAGGTGTTAGCCATGCAAGATCCCCATGGCATAGGATTTTTCCTCGACCAGATCGGAACCCAGCAGCGCATTGATCTCGCGCTTGAGGCGCGCACGCTCGTCGTTCTGCTGATAGACCGAGCGCGCAAGCGTCACGAACGCGGTCCCGAAGTCGCGCTCTTTCTCGCAGAGGCGGATCGCATCCTCGATGGTCCAGAGCTTGCGGTTCACTTCGGTCAGTGCCTCGAACAGAATGTCAAAGGATGGCGTGCGCGCAATCGCGCCGAAGAACGCTTCGCCGAGAAGCGCGAGTTCCTTGCGCACATTTTCGAGTTGCGCCGGATCGCGCATCCATTCGCTCTTGATGGTGAGGATGGTGATCTTGTCGGCGGCCTCGCCATAGGAGACGGGAACGGTCAGGGCGCGCATGCGAACTCCCGCGTTTCCGTCACGGGCTCATGCATCATGGCCAGCAATCTTTCTTCGACCACCTCCGCGTCGATATCCGCCATGCAGCGGCATTGGCCGCGCGAGAATCCGTCCGGGTCTTTCAACTCACAGGGCGCGCAATCCTTGTCCAGCACGATGGCGGTGCTCGACGGCGCGAGCGGCAACCGTGTCTTGGCGCTGGTCGGCGCGAACAGGGCGATCAGCGGAATGCCGAGTGCGTTGGCGATGTTCATCAGCCCGCTGTCGTTGGAGACGAAATGCGTGCAGTCGAGCATCGACGTGCACATCGATTCGATGGAGCCGCCGGTGCGGTTCTCGGTGCCTTCGACATATTCCTCGGGCAACCCGAACGAGGCGACGCGGATTCCGCGATCCAGAAGGCGCTGCGCGAACTCGGCGAAATAGGGCCAGCGCTTGGCGAGCCACATGCCGGGCTTCGACCCCGCATGAAGACCGACAAGCGTTTCGGCGGGCTTTTTGTAGACAAGGTCGCCGCAGAAATAGTTGCGCGCATCGCTGTCGTCGTAGGGAATGCCCAGCATCTGCTTGGCGGCTTCGAGATTGTACAGCGTCTCGTGCAGGCCGTTGGCGCGGAAACTTTCCCAGTCGCGCGCCCATGCGATACGCGCGGAGTTGAACGCCACGCGCGCCTGACCGAACGAATGGGTGACGAACACCGTGTCGTAAGACCGGCGCAGCACCGCCTGCTTCAGCGAGAAGACCGCATTCACATAGGCGGGATTGTGCATGAGGAACAGGCTGCGCGCGTGGTCTTCCGCCACCACGACATCGACGCGCGTGCCCAGGCGTTTCGAGATATTGGCGATCATGGGCGTGACATGCAGCATGTTGCCGAGACCAGAGCCGGTGGCGACCAGAAAGCGCGTGTCGCCCGCGCTGATGAGGCTGTCGATCGCGTCGCCCTGTGCCTGAAACGAATAATGCTTGGAGTTCGCGCGCGCTTTCTTCTGGCGCTCCGCATAATAGGCTTGGTCGGTCAGCAGCTTTTTGATCTCCGCCGCCCAGGCGCGCGGGTCTTCGTGCAGCACGATGCCGGAGTGTTCCAGAAGATAGGGCACGTTGCCGCGATCCGATCCGATCACCGGCTTGCCGTAGCGTTGCGCCTCGATGCAGACGCGGCTGAAGGTTTCGCGGAACCGGTAGCTCGGCACCGCGACGATCGCGGCATTGCGGTAGACCGGGTCCATATCCTCCACGCGGCCCCGCGCGGTGACGTTGGTCAGCCCGGCGTTCTCATAAGCGCGAATCGCCTCTTCGAGCGGCGACTGGCTGGCGAGCACGAGGAACTGCACGTCGGGAAGCAGCGCCGCGACTTTGAGGATGAGGTCATAGCCCTTTTCGGCATTGGTATTGGTCAGCAGGACGTAATTCGACATCGCCATGGCGCGGCGCAAAATCTCAGGGACAACGCCGCAGACTATAGGCCGGGCGCGGTTAAATCCATTGTCACCGGCTGGACAGCTGAATCGGGTTTCCGTCCGGATCCCGGCCATCGCAGAGATGGAAAACCTCGCCCTGATTCACCTTGCCGAACCTGGCGCCGCGCGCGACCAGCTTTGCGCGCAATCCCGCGACATCTTTCGAATGAAACACGATCTTGGGGCCCTTGCGTCCGGGCGATGGCGGGCCGGAATGCAGCGCGATGCGCGTGGCGCCGGCGGCGAATTCCTTCCAGCCTTTTTCATCGGTGACGCGCTTGAGGCCCAGCACCTTGCCGTAGAATTCGCTCATCGCATCGATCTGTGCGGTGAACAGAATCACGCGCGCCATTTTCATGAGCACCTCTTCGAACTGCGCGAAAGCCGAAGCTTAGCGAGTTTTCCCCGAATGTCATGGCCGAACGCGCGGGCCACGCCGATTGGGGAGGTGGCCCTAATTGTCGTCGTCGTCTTTGTTGTTGGCGCCGTTGGTGTTGGCCGTACCGTTGGTCGTCGCGCCGCCATTGTTGTTGGTCGCGCCGTTGTCACCGTCGCGATTGCGCCGCCCGCCGCCGTGACGGTTCATGCGTTCCACAACGGCGGTCTTGCAGTCGGCCGAGAGCTTGTCCATGTGGTTCTGGAGGCATTCGCGCCGGTCGCGGTTGGTCTGATCGGCGGCGCAGTATTGCTCGATCTCGCTGCGGCAGGCCTTTCGCAAGCCGCGATGTTCGCGGTCGCCACGTTCGCCGCGTTCTTCCATGCGCTGTCCGCGCATGAGATCGCGCGCGGCATGCTCGGGCTTGCAGCCCATGGCGGTGAGACAAAGAAGACAGGCGAGGAGGGGAAGCGCTTTTTTCATGGTCTGCCTCGAACGCGGTGATGGGCCGGATTCCGTCGCTCGCCGATAACGCCTCGCAACGCGATCGGCTGCGTCGATGTGGCGACAACGTTACGCAGCCGTGAAGCGGCTCGCAATCGCGGGCATGACTGCGTCGCCTGTGCATAAAAGTTCAAGAGGGATTTCAAGGCGATAGTTCATGGGTTTTGCTTGCTCTGGCGGGAAAGACCGGGGTAAAACCGCCCGCAGTTTGCGCTCTTCTGCGCAGGTTTGTCTTCCATTAAGGGGCGGACGACACGGATGCTTTTTGAAATCCTTCGACGCCGCATGCTGCGCGCCGTCTCGTTGTTTTGCATTTGCGCAGGCGTGGGCCTGAGCGCCGCCGACGGCCAGACGCTCAGTCCCACCGATATCCAGTCGATCCTGCAAGGCGCTCAGCAAGCCCAGGGCACGACACAGCCAACACAGGCGCCGAATGCGCAGATTCCGCCCTCGACTCCGCAAACCCTGACCACGCCGCCCCCACCCACACCGCCGGTCACAACGCCGCCGGGCGCAACGGCACCGGCCACGGCGGCGACCACTGCTCCCTCCGGACTCGAAACCCAGTTCAGCCTGCGCGCCGGTGTGCAGTTGAGGCAGTTCGGTTATGACGTGTTCGGCACGTCCGGCACCGTAAACGTTTCGCAGGTCGGCGCGGCACAGGACTCCTATGTGCTCGGTGTCGGAGACCAGGTGCAGATCATCATGGTCGGCCACGAAAGCGCGACCTACACCGTCACGATCGATCGCGATGGCCGTATCGTCCTCCTGAACCTGCCGCCGATCGCCGCCGCCGGCCGCACGCTCGGCGAAGTGCGTTCGGAACTCGCCGCGCGGATTTCCGCGCAGTTCCTCGGCACCAAGAGTTTCATCTCGCTGACGACGGTACGCCAGATTTCCGTGCTCGTGACCGGCGAAGTCTATCAGCCCGGCTTGCGCACGCTCACCGCGCTCAACACCGCGCTCGATGCGCTCATTCTTTCCGGCGGCATCAAGAAGACCGGCTCTCTGCGCGGCGTCTACATCATGCGCGGAGCAAGGCGCATCCCGCTCGACATCTATTCGATCATCAATCACGGCACGGCGAGCAATGTCGGCGCGCTGACCGAAGGCGACCGCATCGTGGTTCCGCCGATCGGCAAGACGGTTGCCGTTTCGAACATGGTCGCCCATCCCGGCATCTTCGAACTGCCGGCCGGATCGTCCCGCATCTCCGTGAGCGCGTTGGTGTCGCTGGCCGGTGGCCAGCAGATCGCCGGTAAGGCGCGGTATACTAGGCTCGCGTTGCAGCCCGATGGCCGCACAATGATGATGTCCGTTCCCAAGGAAGGTGTCGTCGCGGACGGTGAAGTGCTGTTCGTCGATCTGGATCGTTCCGCCGTCAATGCGCGTGTCACTTTGGGCGGCGACGTGTCCGTCCCGGGCGTGCATGCCCTGACCAAGTCTCTCAGCGTATCCGCCCTGATCCGCGATCCGGACGATCTCAACCCCGACGCCTATACGCTGTTCGCCGTGATTGTCCGTCACGATCCGACGACGAACTTCCTCAAGATCGTGCCGTTCTCGATTTCCAACGTGTTCGCCGGCACCGAGAACCCGAAGCTGATCGATAACGACTCGATCTATGTCTTTAAGGCTACGGAAGTGACCGCGCTGGCGAACGCGGCTGCGACCGCGCTGTACAAGGCCACGCAGGCGCCAGGCGTTGCAGCCCTTCTTCAACAGCAGCAGGCCAGCGCCGTCATACCTGCGGGACAAACGGGCGCGAGCGTGACAACCGGTTCGAGCAGCGGCAGCAGCGGCAGCAGCAGCTCGGCTGTCATCCCGAGCGCGCCGCAACTGGCGCAGATGGCGACCGTCGCGGCCAACCTCCCCACCGTTTCATCGGCGCCCCCCAGCATCGGACAAGCGACCACTGCGTCAGCCTCGCTTCTCGGCGGCGGCGGCGATTCCAGCACGGCTTCTTCGACACCTTTGAACAACAGCACGCTGCCGCAAGCCGTTGTGAACCTGGCCCAGGCCATGGGTGTGGACCCAGGGGCACTCGTCAACATGGCGAGCGACTATCTGGTCTGGGTGAATGGCGAAGTGCTCAGCCCCGGACCGCTGCTCGCGCAATCCGGTACCAGCCTGTCCGCGATATTCGATGCGGCGGGCGGGTTGCAGCGCCAGGCCGATCTGTCGAATGTCTCGGTAACGTCGACCGACCTCGATGTCGAACGCGGTACATCGCGAACATTGCGCAACGTCTATTCGCAGATGCAGACCGATTTCGCCAAGGTCTCGCTGCGTCCTTTCGATTCGATCAATGTGCGTCCGGTGTTCTCCGACCGTACCGGCGAGAGCATCACGCTCAGCGGCCAGGTGCGCTACCCCGGCACATACGAGGTTACGCGCGACGAGAAACTATCCTCCGTCATCACGCGCGCCGGCGGATTGACCGACGAGGCCTATCCCTATGGCGCGGTGTTCACGCGCCAAAGCGCGGCGGTCGCCGAAGCGCAGGCCAACCAGCGCGAAGCGATGATGCTGAACAGTGCGATCGCCACGGCCTCGACCCAGAGTTCTTCGCTGCTGCCTCCGCCGAATCTGAGCTATGTCGCGACGCTGGTGTCGACGCTGCAGCACCAGCCGACCATCGGGCGCATATCGGTGACGGTCGATCCGGCAGTGCTGCTCGCCCATCCGGAACGCGATCCTCTGCTGGAAACAGGCGATGCGATCTATATTCCGAAGCGTCCTTATACGGTGGCGGTCAACGGAGAAGTGCTCAATCCCGGCGCTTTCGCCTATCGCCCGAATATGACGCTGGACGATTATCTCGATCTGGCCGGCGGCGAAACCGACGCGGCGGAAGACAGTATGACGTTCATCATCATGCCCGACGGCACCGCCGTTCCGTCGCATTCGAGCTGGTGGTCGTTCGGCGGCGGCACGCGCATTCCGCCGGGTGCGACCATCGTCGTCCCGCGCGATCCGCAGCCGTTCAATCTGACGACGTTCCTGGCGACCTATACCGACATCCTGAGCAAGGTCGCGATCACGGCGGCGTCGCTCGCGGTGATCAACAAGGACTAGGTCAGCGGCCTTTTGATCTTTGCGGCGAGACGGATCTCGTCCAGCATCTGGGTCGCGAATTTGTCCCGGCTGAAATCGTCGGCGAGCGTGCGGGATCCCGGCTGCATGGAACGCGACAGCGACGGATCGGTGCGCAGGCGTTCGATGGCTGCGACCAGCGCCTGCAGGTTCTCGGGCTCGACCGCGATGCCGGCGCGGTGGCTTTCGACCAGTTCGGCCGCGATGCCTTCGGCGCCGATCACGATGGGCCTTTCCATCGCCGCGATCTCGAAGATCTTGGACGGCATGGTGTCGCTTAAGGTGGTTGTCCGCTTCATCGGCACCAGCAAGGCGTCGCAGCAGGCGATGTGATCGGGCACCTCGTTCGGCGCGACGGTGCGCACGAAGCGCACATTGTCCAGTTTCAGGCGCTTGACCATGCGCACGATGGCAAGGTGCTGCGCGCCGTCGCCGACGAAAAGAAAGCAGACATTGGTGTCGCGCAATGCGTCCGCGGCGCCGATGACGGTCTCGAGATCGTGCGCCAGGCCCTGGGTGCCGATATAGCCGACAACGAACCGGTCCTTGATGTCATAGCGCTCCAGAAGCGCCGCCGGGCGGGGACGCGGCGAGAACTGCGCGGCATCGACGCCGTTTGGCACGACGCCGATCTTCGCGCCCGGCACGCCGCGCCCGATCAGGCGTTCGCGCAGGCCGTTGTTCGTCGTCACCACGCGCGATGCGGAGCTATAGAGCATGTTCTCGACCGCGCGCAGCATGCGGATCAGAAGATTGCGTTCGCGCATCATGTCCAGGGCGACGATCGAATCGGGCCACAGGTCGCGAATCTCCAGCAGCCACGGACGCCCCTTCACCAGGGCCAGCAGCCGGCCCGAGAGCCCCGCGAGAAGCTGCGGCGAGGTCGCCACGATCACATCGGATTTCTGCGCGAGCCCCGCGAAGAACCCGGTCAGTCCGAAGCTCGCGAAATCGAGAGACCGGCGCAGGACTGCCCGATTCGGCGCGAGATAGGTCCAGACGCGGACTACATTGATCCCTTCGATTGTTTCACGCTGAATCAGGCGGTTCCGGTAGGGCGGCAGAACCGTGCCCGTCGGAAAATTGGGGACGGATGTCACAACGGTAACGCGGACGCCAGCCTTAACCCAACGCCGACAATGCTCATAAGTCCGGATCGCGGGCGCGTTCCGCTCAGGCGCGAAGTTGTCTGTTACAACAAGGACATGCATGAAATCGGCGCGACCGGTGAGAATGGATTGGCGGGACCGGAGCCCCCGTATAGCAGGCGCAAAAAAAACCAAAAGGCAAATTACATCAAGACTCTGGGCCATAGTGCTTGCGGCCCGTAACGGGACATGAGACGTTAGGAAACAAGGGCTGACAAGGGGGCGAATCGCGGCCGGAATGGCATGCTTTGAGTAGATGGATTGGCCAGGTAATGGGTTTCGGGGGTAGAGCGCATGTTGCATGACGGGGGGAAGCCTGGCGGATCTCGGGTTCCGCGGTCCGCGGCGACCGAGCCCATTACCAACGGCGAGGCCCTGGCGCATTTCACCGTCAAATCGCACCCCATCGCTCGTACGGTCTGCGTCGGCTGCGGATATTGGGGCAAGAAAGTTGCCCGCAATCTGGCCAGCCTCAACGCGCTGCACGCCGTTGCCGATGTTTCGGAAGAGGCCCGGACCCAGATCTCCGAGGAATACGGCGTTTCCGGTCTCGATTTCGAAGCCGTTCTGAACGATCCCGATTGCGACGCGGTCGCCATCGTTTCTCCCGCGTCGCTTCATGCCGAACATGTGCGCCGCGCGCTGCTCGCGGGAAAGCATGTCTTCGTCGAAAAGCCGCTCGCGCTGCAACTCTTCGACGGCCATTCGCTGGTCAAGCTCGCGCGCGATCGCGGCCGCATCCTGATGGTCGGACACCTGTTGCGCTACCATCCCATCGTCGTGGCGCTGGTCGAGCAGGTGAAGAGCGGGCGGCTTGGCGAGATCAAGCATATCTATTCGCGCCGTTTCGGTCTCGGCAAAATCCGCACCGAAGAAGATGTCATCTGGTCGTTCGCGCCGCACGATATCTCGATCATCCTGGCGTTACTCGGCGAGACCCCGACCTATGTATCGGGCGAGGCGACAAGCATTCTCACAGCCGGCATCGCCGACATCGCCAATATCCATCTGGGCTTCCCGAGCGGCGTCAGCGCGCGGGTTTCCGTCTCCTGGCTGAACCCGACCAAGGAGCAGCGCACCGTCGTGATCGGATCGAACGCGCATGCCGTCTTCGACGACACGCTCGATTGGGACAAGAAGCTGCAGATCTACGACCACCGGATCGACCTGACCGCCGACGCGCCGAGCGTGAGCAAGGCGGAGCCGGTGGCACCGAAGGTGGAAAAGGGCGAGCCGCTGCGCGAGGAGCTTTCGCACTTCCTCAACTGTATCGCGACGGGCCGCCAGCCGCTGACCGATGGCGCGGAGGCCGTGAGGGTGCTCGACGTACTGGAACAGGCCGCCAAGTCGGCCCGCGCCAAAAACGGGCACTGAGTCCAACCTTGTCACGGCCCGCAAATGCGGGCCGCCCAGGTGACGCCTGCTCCAAAGTCCGCAAAAAGAATTGAATCTGTTCTGCGCCGTTGTGCAGAACCTATCTGGGTGGCCCGCATTTGCGGGCCATGACAGCGAGGCTCGGGTACGGTAAACGCTTCGTTAACGAACCACTATGCTATGGATGGCCGGCCGCCAGTGCATGGCTCCGGGGCTTGGCATGAACATCTGCATGATCGTCCATAACAACGTCACGCGCGACGGCCGCGTCATGCGCGAGGCCAATTCGCTGCAGCGCGCCGGCCACAGCGTGACGGTTCTGGGCCTGATCGACGCCGACGCCGCCTCGCCGGTGGAATATCTCGACAGCGGCGTGCGTATCTTCCGCGTGTTCTGGCTGGCGAGCGCCTATCGCAGCCTGATCCTGTCCGCCGTGTTCCGCGTGCTGCCGGTGTTCGCCGTACTGCTCGGCATCCTCGCGGCCGCGCTCTATGGGCTGAAGCGGCTGTTCACATCGGGCGGCCCGCTCACGCGGTTCGTGGGATGGCTGACCGCGTCGTTCGCAAACATCTGGCACTGGACGTGGCTGGACTTCGGATATTTCGTGTTCGTCGCCGCCATCGGATTGGGTCTCGCCTATGTCGTGTGGCGGGCCGTGCGTTCCTACATTCGCCTGCTCGGCGCCGGCGCCGAGATGAAGGCGGAAGAAGAAGACTCGATCCGCCGCTATGCCGAAGCGCTGATGAAGGAAGGCGCGCTCGGCGACATCGAATTCCCGCGTCTCAAATCGCGCATTCCCGACTGGGTGCCGGACTGGCTCCTGACCGTGACGCTCGAGCCGCTGGAATGGTTCGGCGGCAACTCCACGCGCTTCACGCTGCTGCGCTATCGCGCGCGCGAGATGACCGAGGTCGCCAAGCGCATCAAGCCCGATGTCATCCACTGCCACGATTGCCTGACGCTTCCGACCGGCTGGAAGATCAAGAAGGCGCTCGGCATCCCGCTGATTTATGACGCGCATGAGATCTATGAAGCCGCGGCCTCGCGCGTCTCCGGCATCACCGAT